>JAYTZE010000469.1:0-1486 GCA_043742385.1 Ilumatobacteraceae bacterium | reverse complement strand
CCTTTCTGCTGTATGGAGATGCTGATACGTCATCTTCGTCAAACTCGCGCATTGGCCCCGCTCTCTTCCGCTAATTCCCGCCTAGCCACAACTGCTATCGGCAACTTTGCCAGATTTGTTGAGAAAATACAACGCTCCGTGGGAAATTAGGTCGATTGGTTACGCTGAGTCAGCAAGATCGCCGCAATGAGTGCCGCTGTTTCCACTCGCAGCACGTTTGCCGACAGCGACACTCGAGGAGCAACCGCCTCGAGTTCACCCTCGGTGAACCCGCCTTCTGGACCAATGAGCATCGCGTCGACGGCGGCAGTGAGGTCGCCACCGTCGGGATCGGCAATCGCACAGTTCGTCACCGTCGCCGCTTCCGCAAACGTCACAACGTCGAGAATGACAGGGAGCCACAGCCGTCGTGATTGCATCGCTGCCTCACGGGCGACCCGACGCAGCCGCTCGATCTGCCGATGTGCTCGCCCCGGCTCCCACCGAACCACACTGCGCGCGCAATCCATGAAGCCAATCGATGTCGCACCGATCTCGGTCAGCTTCTGGACTATCCATTCCGGCCGATCACCCTTCGGAATCGCGCTGATGACACACGTGTGACGGTGCGCCGCATCGAACAGCGGCTCCGATTCAACCAACAGGCCACCTGCCGTCAACCGTGCCGACACCCACCCGCCGGCGCCGTCACCGACCGTGATGGTGTCGGACTCTCGGATGCGCAGTACGCGGCGCAAGTGGTGCTCATCGCGCTCGGTCAGTTGTGGATCCGCGAGCGATTCGACGAAAACGTGCGCGGCCGAACCGCGCAGGACCGGGTTCACGAGAAGGCAGATTTGATGCGCGAGAACAGTCCGTGCTCGCCGTTGCCAACAGCCTCGCCGCGCGACTCGGCGTACTTCGTGAGCAAATCGGTTTCGAACTCGCTGAGCTTGTTCGGCACCTGCACGTTGACACGCACGCGCAAATCGCCGCGGCCGCGACCGTGCAGACGATGAACACCTCGCTGCCGAAACACAAACTCCTTGCCCGGTTGCGTGCCGGCAGGCACGGAGATCTCTTCGTCGCCATCGAGCGTGGGCAGCAGGATCTTGGTGCCGAGCGCGGCCTGTGCAATCGAGATCGGCAACTCGGCGACGATGTCGTCGCCATCGCGAGTGAACGTTTCGTGCGCGGCCACCCGGATGTGCACGTACAGATCGCCCGCCCCTCCTCCGCGAGGACCAACAGCGCCACGACCCGTGAGCCGCAATGTCGAACCGGTGTCGACACCCGCCGGTACGTCGACCTGATAGCTCTTCTCGGAGATCACCCGCCCCTCGCCATTGCATGTCGGGCAGGGCGTGACGATGACTTGGCCAAGGCCGCCACATCGCGGGCAAGCGCTGGCGGTAACCATCTGACCGAGCATGCTCTGGCGCACTCGTTGCACTTGACCGCGGCCGTTGCATTCCGAGCACGTGATCGGCTGCGTGCCCGAGCCGGC
>JAYTZE010000468.1:0-6304 GCA_043742385.1 Ilumatobacteraceae bacterium | reverse complement strand
CGATTGACCGGTTTGTTCTCCGGAATGAACCGGGCGCTTCGCACGAACTCCGTAATGGGATGGTCACCCTCACCGTTTCGCTCGGCGCGCATCAGGTCTTTGGTATAGGCGAGCCCGACAACGTCGTCGTCTCCACCACCACCCAACACCGGCAGACGGCTGAACCCATTGGCAATCGCCAAGTCAAGGGCTGCAGTGACCGTCGACGAATCGTCGAGCGTGACGATGTCGGGACGCGGCACCATCACCTCGCGCGTCACGGTGTCGCCGAACTCGATGATGCTCTCGATCAGCTCGCGTTCCTCGTGCTCGACAACGCCGTCGTCGGCGGCGGTCTCCACGATTCCCAGCAGCTCTGACTCCGTCACGAAGGGGCCCTGTTCCAGGCCCTTGCCGCGAACGATCACGTTGGTCAGCGAGATCAGCCACCTCGAGATCACCCGCAGTGGAGGGAACGCCACGAGCGCGCTGATCGGCCTGGCGGTGGCGAGTGCGGCCTTTTGTGGATACAGCACCGCGTAGGTCTTCGGCACCGCTTCTGCCAGGACGAAGAACACCAGCACGTTGAGGGCGACACCGACGATCACGCCGTAGGTGCCCCACAACCGGGCTGACAGGATGCCCGTGAGCGTGGCCTGCACCGTCTGGCAGATGTTGACCGTCAACAGCAACGGATTGACCCAGCGCTCCGGTGCACCGACCAACTTCTTCAACGCCCGACCCGACTTGAACCCCTGGTCTGCGAGCGACGCAGCTTTCGGCTTGGTGATTCGCGACAGAGCCATCTCCGCGACCGATGTGAAGATGAGCACGACCAGCAGGACGAGAATCGTCACCAGCATCAACATGTCGACGTTGTCGAACGCGATCACGAGATGACGTGCTCCTGACGAAAGGTGGAGGGTGCATCGCCGTGCCAGACATACAGCTCGAGCAGTTCGCGCTCGCGGGCCTGCATGGCCAACCGCTCGGGCTCGTCTGCATGATCGTGACCGAGCACGTGCAGCACACCGTGTACGACCAGGAGTGCAATCTCGTCGTCGACCGTGCCGGCATGCTCGGGCGACTGGCGCGCTGCCACTGCCGGACAGATCACCACATCACCGAGCAGCAGCGGCATGTCGGCCGGATCCGGAGGTGCCCGATCGGGGCCGCGGCTTGGCGGCTGGCCATGCTGAACCATCTCGGCTTCTGCGGCGTCGATGGGAAATGCCAACACGTCGGTTGGTCCCGGCTTGCCCATGTAACTGTCATTGAGCTCGGCCATTTCGCGTTCGCTGACGAAGAGCACCGCCAACTCGGACAGCCCGCGTACACCCTCGGCCAGCAGCACGTCGAGCGCGAGCTGCTGCCAACGCTGGAGATCGACGGGGATGTCGATTTGCTCGTCGGCACAGAAGACCTCGGGGACTCCGTCGCCGCCGACTCGCTGCTGCCGCGCCAGTCGCGGACGGCCGTCATCGCTCACGAGCGCGCCGCCTTGCGCTCGTCTTGTCGTCCGTAGGCAGCGACAATGTCGGCGACGATGCGATGGCGAACGACGTCGCCTGTGCCGAGGCGGACGAAGGCAAGTCCTTCGATGTCCGCGAGCGTCCGCTCGAGACCGAGCAGGCCGCTGCGACCATCGGGCACGTCGACCTGCGTCGTGTCGCCCGTGACGACCACCTTCGAGCCAAAGCCGATTCGGGTCAGAAACATCTTCATCTGTTCGGGCGTCGCGTTCTGCGCTTCGTCGAGGATGATGAAACTGCTGTTCAACGTGCGACCGCGCATGAACGCCAGCGGCGCCACCTCGACAGCCTGACGCTCGAGCAGTCGTTGCGCACCCTCGGGCTCGACCATGTCGTACAGGGCGTCGTACAACGGCCGCAGATACGGATCAATCTTTGCCATCAAGTCGCCGGGGAGGAACCCGAGACGCTCACCGGCCTCGACGGCTGGACGGGTAAGGATGATCCGTTGCACCTGCTTCGTCTGCAGCGCCTGCACAGCCATCGCTACGGCCAGCCAGCTCTTACCAGTACCAGCGGGGCCGAGACCGAACGTGATCACGTTGTTGCGGATGGCATCGATGTAGCGCTTTTGTCCGGCCGACTTTGGTCGCACCGGCTTGCCTTTCGCGCTCCGCATGATGTCGTCGGTCAGCACCGTGCTGGGTCGTTCGTTGTCGTGCACCATGGCAATCGAACGACGAAGCATGCCTTCTTCGAGATGCTGTCCACCCTGCAGGACGACAATCAGTTCCTCGAACAATCTGCACACCAACTCCGCCTGCGGACCATCGATGGTGATCTCATTGCCTCGGACCACAATCGTCGCTGCCGGAAAAGCCTGCTCGACCGCGCGCAGGTTGACGTCGCGCTGACCAAGCAGTGCGGGCATCAGATGCGCACCCGGAACGACGACGCTGTACACCCCCGTCAGTGCGGTCATAGGGTCAGCGAGGCCAAAGGGTCGGCGCGGTCATGGGCAAGGTGGGCCCGAGATGGGACTCATTTGCCCATACGGTAGCGAACCACAGGATGTTTGGCGACAACGATCTCTATCGCCGAACAGGCACACCGGCCGGATGCTCGACTTGTGCTGGCTCGGGTAGAGGAGCCTCGACGTACGCAGACGTCGCCGCGAAGTCGATGCAGAAGTACCGGGACACGTCGAGAGGAAGCAGCGGGGCACCGCTGACGACCATGTTTGCCAGTCGTTCCATCATCAGCGCCACACCGCCCTCGTCGCGCGGCTGATTGATCTCCGGGGAGTCGAAGACCAAGAGCACGCCCTCTGCCGCCTCAGTCCCTAGTACGTCGCGCGCCATTCGGGTCAATGCCCCCTTGGCCGCATACCGAGGATGCACCACGACGAAGAGGATGTAGTGCACGGCTCCACGGCGGGCATGATCGGTGAAATGGCGCTCGAAGTACGGCTGACTGAGGTAGCGGGTCGCACCGATATCGGTGGCGATCAACACCATCGCGACCGGTTCGTCATCTGCCCACAGCACCCACAGGCGGTTGCTCGGGTCGGCGATGGCCGTGTCGAACTCGGATCGGAAGAACATCTCGCGGCTGGCCGACTCTTCTGCCGTCTTGCGGTAGGCCAGTTCGTACAACTCCCACAGACGTTCGAGCAAGCCACGTTCGACCACGGAGTTGTGGCGGGTGACGAACATCGAGGAATTCCTGCCTTTCCGGTGACTGCTCGCGCGGGGAAAACCACCCCTTGTGCAAATTGGGTCTTTCGTGTAGCCTAACGAGACGCTTCGGACGGGGTGTGGATGCACACTGTTCGACGTCGTAGACGGGCAACGGGAGGCGTATTGAAGCGGGCGCTTGCCCCCCTGGCATGGTGGGCGATTGGAACTGGGTACACATTGGCGCTAGCCGTCATGGTGCTGCCCGTGACCTGGTTGGGTGACGCCGCATACCTCGCCGCCGCATTCTCACTCGTCGTGGCAACGTGCATCGCCGCACGCGTTCATCACCTCAACGGCCGGTTCGTCGGCGCCGTCTGCGCCATCGGTGGTTTCTTCGCCGCATCGCAGATCGTCGACAGTCTCGGCGACAGCGCCACCTTCACACGAGCGTCGAACCTGCTCGGGCTGTTCGGATCGATTTGCATCATCATCGCCCTCGTCAACATGCTCAGCGGGCGGGCCTCCGCCAACATCCGCTCGGTGCTCGGCGATGCCCTGATCGTCGGTCTCGGCAGCTGGTTGATCAGTTGGGTCGCATTAATCGAGCCGGCGCTGCGGAACCGTGGTGGATCCCTCGGCGACTCCATCCTTGACGGCTCGTATCAACCTGCCGGCACAGTGGTGCTCTTTTTGCTCGTGCTGCTGCTGTTCTCCGGCTCGGGAACTCGCCAGGCATCAGTGTGGCTGGTCACGTTGTCGATGGCCTTCAACCTGGCCGCCGATGTGTTGTGGGGATTGGCTGCAGCGGGTCATCTGGGCGACGGCGTAACTCGAACATCACTGGCGTTGTACGTCGCCGCCTACTTCACGGCGGCTGGCGCATTCATCCATCCCACTGTCGTCTGGCTGAAGCGCTCTGCCAGCGAACCGATGAACAATCGCATCTTCGGGCGACTGATCCTCACCACGTCGTCGTTGATCGTGCCGATCATTGCCCTTGCAGCCACCGGCCCCTCCGACCGGTTGGACGGCTTGGTCCGTTCGGTCTCGGCACTGGTCCTGGCGGGCGCAGTCACGCTTCGGGTCACCCAATCCGTGCGTGCCAACGGCCGCACCCAGGCCGATCTTCGACACAGCGCCCAGACCGACGCCCTCACGCACCTGCCCAACCGCACGCTCCTGCTCGAACGAATCAACGAATGCTTGCAGATGGCATGGCAGTCCGACAGTCACCCGACGCTCTACTTTGTCGACCTCGACCGCTTCAAGAACATCAACGACAGCCTGGGCCACGCTGCCGGCGACGAGGTGTTGAAGATGGTCGCGATCCGACTCAGCAAAGCAGCACCCGAGCATTCCACTGTTGCCCGCCTGTCAGGCGACGAGTACGTCGTGCTCGATCCATCGACCCGCTCCCCCGGCTCGTCGTTGGCGCTGGCCGAACGCCTGCTGTCGATCTTCCGCGAGCCGCTGCCAATCAGCCAAGGCGACGTGTTTGTCACCGCCAGTATCGGCGTCGCATCGTTGAGCCCGAGTTCGAGCTCCTCGGCAGAGGATCTATTGCGTCACGCCGATACGGCCATGTATCGAGCCAAGGACGCTGGGCGCAATTGCCTGGCCGTGTACGACGAGTCGATGCACGAACGGGTCGCCCATCGCCTCTCGGTCGAAACCGCCCTGTACCGGGCGCTCGACCGCCGCGAGCTACGTCTCTTCCACCAACCGATTCTCGACCTCGAGTCGGGCGACGTTGTCGGCTTCGAGGCGTTGATGCGCTGGCAGCAGGCCGACGGCACCATGGTGTCGCCCGCCGAGTTCATCCCCATCGCCGAGGAAACGGGCACGATCGTACCGATCGGGTCATGGGCATTGCTCGAGGCCCTCACCCAGTTGCGACATTGGATCGACGACGGGGTATGCAGCGAATCGGCGACAATGTCGGTCAACGTGTCACCACGGCAGTTGAGCGATCCGAACTTCCCGTCGATCGTCAACGAAGCACTCAACCGCTCGGGTGTCTCACCTCAACTCCTGTGGCTCGAGGTCACCGAGAGCATCATGATCGCCGAGCCGGAGCTGGCCCTGGCCACGCTGCGCCGGGTTCGCTCACTAGGTGTTCGAATCGCCCTCGACGACTTCGGCACCGGCTACAGCTCGCTCTCGCTGCTGCAAAAGTTCCCACTGCAACGAATCAAGATCGACAGAGCGTTCGTGCACGGCGTTGCCGACAATCCCAACGACCGCTCCCTGGTGCGCACGATTGTGGCCATGGGCCGTTCGCTCGGTCTCGATATGGTCGCCGAGGGCGTCGAGAGCGTTCACCAGTTGCAGGTGCTCAGTGACCTCGGTTGCACCAAGGCCCAGGGCTATCTCATCAGCCACCCCGTACCGGCCGATGCGATGCGCAGCACCGTGGCCGCGCTCGAGCGCCTCGGTCAGTTCCCTGGCCTGCGCCCGGCCCCGACGAGTTACTCAACTCGCCAGCCGTAGACCTTCTCAGGTGCCGATCACACCCCCACCATCTTTGGTGATCACCAGCGTGGCGGCGCGTGGGCGACCCTGGCCGATCGGCTTGTAGTCGGGCCAGTTGCTGATCGCCTGCGGACTGGCCGGATTGCTGAGTTCGCTCGCCGGTTCACCGGGGTGCTGGATGTCGACGAACATCGTCCGCTGATCCGGGGTGGTGCATACACCGGTGACCTCGCAGGCCCTTGGTCCGACGAGGAAGCGACGGGTTTCCTTGGTCTCGGGGTCGGCGGCCAGCATCATGTTGTTGGGGATGTTGATGTATGCGCCAATGCCGAGCGCGCTGGTGGAGATGTCGGTCTGGATCCAGATCCGACCGTCAGCATCGGCCCAGATGCCGTCGGGCGAGCCGAACATATCGCCGATGACATCGCCTCCGGGCTTGTAGCCATCGAGGACCAATGGATTCGCCGGATCCCCCGCCAACATGAAGATGTCCCAGGTGAACGTCGTGGCATCGGCGTCGCCATTCTCCGTCCAGCGAACGATCTGCCCGTAGGGATTGCCCTGGCCTGTAGCCGAGCGCGGGTTGGCGTCGTCGACGACGGAGTTCGGGTTCTCCGACGGCACGGTTGTGTTGCGCCCGCGCCTGCTGTTGTTCGTCAAGGCAACGTAGACCCTGCCGTCCGGCGCGACGGTCAGCCACTC
>JAYTZE010000467.1:0-12885 GCA_043742385.1 Ilumatobacteraceae bacterium | reverse complement strand
GCCAGGTTCGATTTGGAGCAGAGAACGCGGTGCAGTTGGCGTTGATCGTTGGTGGCGATGTTGCCGACTGGGCGACCGAGCATCTCGCCATCGCCGATGTTGGTGCTCCCGCGCTGCGTGACGAGTCGGAGGCCGGTGCCTCTTCACGCGTAGACCAATGCCGCGCTCGGCTCGGCGATTTCTGGTCGCGATCAGACGCCGGCGATCGGGCCCTCACACGTTTGATCGCTGCCACCGACGAGCCATCGCGCGAGGTGGCTACCGACACAATGATCGCTGCGTACGAACGGGCCTTCGCCAGCCGGTCCACCTGGTCGGAGCGCCAGAGTGCGATTGATCACCTTCGCGATCTCCTCGACTTGCTTCCCGACCCGGATGCGCGGCGACCCCATCTTCGACGCGCTCTTGCGGATCTCGAGAAATGGGAGGAGACGCATGTCGAGCGCGACGCGGCGTTGCCGGATGCGGGCACAGCCTTGTTGGCGACCGCGAGCGCGTCGAGCCGTGTTCATTCCGTGGCCAGTGGTGTGTCTGTCACTGCGTTTCCGGCTGGCTGCGGAGACTGCCTGCTGATCGAGTGGGACGGCGCAACTGGACATCACCGGCTGCTGATCGACGGTGGAATGCCAAGTGCTCTCGACGAGGGCCTGGGTCGGTATGCCGCAGCGCAACCCGAAGCTCGGTTGGTCGTCGACGTCGCTGTGGTCACCCATATCGACCTCGATCACATCGGTGGTGCGATCGATGCGTTGCGTGGCGGACTCGTCGAGGCGCCGGATGTGTGGTTCAACGGTCTTGATGAGATCCGCGGAGTCAGACGGGGGTCGCGCCAAGGCGACGAGTTGAGCAATCTCATCGTTCGAGAATCCCGCAATCGACCAATGAACGGCGGTGCCATCCATGTCGCGGCCGAAGGTCCACTACCGGTGTTCGATCTCGCCGATGGAGCGCGCTGCACGGTGCTCGGTCCGACTCTCGATCGACTCGACAAGTTGGAACGAGCTTGGTCGAGCGGCAACCGAGGCGTCGCAGATGATCCGATCGCGGACCTTCTGCAACGACTCGGCGACGATGTCGACCGAAGTGCAACGCGATCGTTTGGAAGCGACCACAGTGTCGCCAACGGTTCGAGCATTGCGCTGTTGTTCGAGTACGGCGGTACGTCGCTGCTCCTCACCGGTGATGCATTTGCCGGTGATCTCCAACGGGCGATCGCGCGACTGCTGGCCGAGCGGAATCTGACGCGGCTCGAAGTCGAGCTGTTCAAGTTGGCCCATCACGGAAGCATGGGCAACGTCACCGTCGAACTCCTGGAGTTGATCGACCCCGGCACCATTCTGATCTGCACCGATGGAAGTCGCTTCGGGCATCCCGACGTCGACACGATCGACCTGTTACGCCAGTGCTATCCGGTGACGCCGATCCAGTTCACCGACGATACAGCGGTCATCCGCGAGCGTTCCGCCCGAGCGGGATCCATTCCGCCGGCGCAACTGCCGGTCAGCATTCGCTTCTGAGGCGAGGCTGGGCGCCGGTCAGGTGGGTCGCTCAGCGATCCCGGGTGTCACAGGAACCGTGTCGCACCCCCTTGGTATCGTCACCGCATGCCCCGTCTCGACCCGAAGGAACGGGCCGGTTTACCCGACCGCGCCTTTGCCTACATCGACTCCCACGGTCGCCGTCGGCTGCCCATCAACGACGCTGCCCACGTGCGCAACGCATTGGTGAGATTCGGCCAGGTCACATTCGAGGATGAATCTGCTCGTGACCGTGCTCGTATGCGGCTGCTCAACGCCGCCAAGAAGTTCAAGATCGTCCCGGTCGGGTTCATCGCCGGCCAGCTGCAAACCGAACGCGCCCTTGGCGAACGAGCCGAGCCGGTGCTGCTGCCGTCGGGATTCGTGACGATGCTGATGACCGATATCGAGGGCTCCACGGCCCTGGTGCAACAACTGGGGGCGCGCTATCGAGAGGTGATCGATGAGGTGTGGGCCATCCTCCGACGTGGAGTCACGGGCGTCGGTGGCCACGAGGTCGAAGCGCGCGCCGACGAGTTCTTTGCCGTGTTCGAGTCCCCCCGGTGCGCTGTTGACGCTGCCATAGCAGTGCAACGTGACCTACTCGCCCACTCATGGATGGACGGCCTCGCTGTGCGCGTGAGGATTGGAATCCATAGCGGCTATCCGACTACTACCGAAGCCAACTACATCGGCATGGATGTCAACACGACGTCGCGTATCACGGCAGTCGGGCATGGAGGCCAGGTCGTGGTGTCGGCCAACACCCGAGAGGGTGTGAAGGCATCGGCTCCCCACGATGTGCGCTTCAAGGCGCTGGGGTCGCACAAATTGCGTGGGCTACCCGAACCCGTGGTGCTGTTCCAGCTTGCGGCACAGGGCCTGCCGACCAGGTTTCCCCCATTGCGAAAGTCGTAAGGTTTTACGCGGCCGTGGATGTGACCTGATCGCCGGTGGTCTACAGCGACTCTGGCCACGAGTGACCGACCTGGTCGCGTCCGGCCGGGCTGTACACCGACAGGTAGTGCGTCACGACCACATCGTGATGGAGATAGCGACGTACAGGATCGAGAAAGCGGTCGGCGTTGACGGTGGTGCGCCTGTGCTGGCGGAGGTGTTCGCCCCACGACTCGACAACGAATGTCTCGATGAATTGATGCGGGGCGGCGAGATCGCGAAACAATCCCCATCGATAGGCACCGGTTCTGCGGCGATGGCGCTCGACCAGCCGCATGGCGTCCGCGAACGCAGGCACGTCGTGGTCGGGCACCTCGTAGCTCACCGTCACCAGCACCGGGCCGTCGGTCGGGTGAGGAACGATGGTGACCGTCGGATCGTCGGTGGGTACCAGGCTGAGATCGAGGCCCGTCACCGATCCCAGCAGCCACCGCCGGCTGGTGGTCAACGTCAGCAGCATCGCGCCGGCAGCCAGGAGGTGTGCAGCGGTGAGGTTGCTTTCGGCAAGGGCGCCCCAGGCCGCGCTCCCGAGCGCGATTCCGCCGGCCAGCACGAGCATGTACAGGGCCATGCCCCTGGCGCGCACCCACTCCGGCAGGGCCGAGAACGCCGCGACGCCGGTGCTGGTCAGTGCCGTCGCCCACGCCAGCCCGCCGACGAGCATGGCGAGGCCGATGGCCCACGGCGTTCGGCTGACTCCCTCGACGACGAGCGCGGCAGCCAATACCACCGATGATCCGAACACGAGTTGATCGTGATGAAATCGCTCGTCGAGGCGCGGCCGTACGACGGCACCACCTGCAGCGCCGAGGCCGAAGCATCCGAGCAGCACTCCATACCCACCGCTGGTCAACCCGAGACGGTCGCGTGCCACGATTGGCAGCAGCGCCTGCAACGCGGCGGCCGGTAGCGTGAAGGCTGCCGTTCGGTTGAGCACGACCCGAAGCGCAGGCGCATGCACGGCGTATCGCAGGCCGGCGCGCATCGCTCCGCTGAACGTCTCTGCTGGCGAGTCAACCTCGGTTACGGGCCGCTTCCACCACACGAGCACACCGACGATGGCGAGGAACGAGACGGCGTTCAGCAGGAACACCCATGGCGGGCCGGCGACGGCCACGACGAGCCCGCCGATCGCCGGGCCGACCGCCCGACCCACGTTGAAGGTCAATGACCCGAGGGCGAATGCTTGGCGGAACTCCCGTGGAGGAACGAGATCGGGTTGGATGGCCTGGAAGGCTGGGAATGTGAGAGCCGATCCGGTGCCGAGCCCGAAGGTGAGGGCGAGGAGGCTGAACGGTGTCACCACGTCGAGAAACGACATCACCGCCAGCGCCGCCGCGCAGGCAAGCATCCACAACTGGCCGCTGATCAACAGACGTCGTCGATCAAAGATGTCGGCCAGGGCTCCGGCAGGTACACCAACGAGCAAGACCGGCAGCATGCTTGCGGTCGGAACGAGCGCGATCAGAAACGGCGATGCCCCAAGATCGCCCATCAACCACGCCGACCCGACGCTTTGCATCAGCGTGCCGATGTTCGAGGCAAGTTGAGCAATGAACAACGCCCGGAAAACCGGATAGCGCAAGGGTGTCCAAGGCGACTGCCGAGCCTCAGGGGTCTCGATGTCAGCCTCGCTCATCGACCGCAACCCTACGCACCGGCGGGCCTATGTGTCGGTGTGCCGTCCGGTAGCGTGCCGCGATGCGAGGTGGTGCATTGCACTCGAAACTCCTCGAGCACGTGGCACTCGTGGTTGTGGTGGCATTGCTCGCCGCCATCGCAACGCCCGTTGCGCCGCGCCTTGATGCGGCGCCGGCGACGGTAGAGGCGTTGCTCATCGGCGACTCGGTGCTCAACGGACTGGCACAGCCGTACAGTGCCGCCGGGCGGGCCGCACTTGCGGCTCGCCATTCCTTCATTCTCGACAGTGCTGGCTGCCGTCGGCTGATCACGATCAGCTGCCGCATTCCGCCGGGGTCGGCGCCCACGAACGCCATCACCGTGGCACGAGCCTGGGCAGGACAGTATGACCGTGCCCTGGTGATCGCGGCCGGCTACGACGATCCGTCAAGCGGCGAGTTCGGCATCGGCGCTGCGGTCGATGTCATGATCGCCGAGGCCCGCCGGCAGGGCATCGACCACGTGATCTGGCTGACGTATCGCGAGGCCGGCGGGCCCGGCAATGCCACACGTTTCCGTGAAAGCAATGCCGTGCTGCGTAGCAGAAACGATCCTGAACTGGTGCTCGCCGACTGGGCAACGCTGAGCGCGGGAATGCCGTCCAGCTGGTTCTCCGCCGACGGCATTCATCTTGGTCCACAGGCCGCAGCGGCAATGGGGGAACTCATTGGCGACACGCTGGACCTGCTGACGGTGCGATGCACGACGGTGGTGTGGACGGGTACCGATGTGCCGGCGGGAGTGACCGGCGACGAAAGGCCAGCCAATGGTGGCCTCAACCTGATGCCGACGCCGGTGCGCGTCGTCGACACCCGCGAGTTACCGGCCAAATTGGGCGCCGGCAAGATGTTGACGGTGCCGATAGCCGGCGCCAATGGTGTGCCGGCCGATGCAACCGCAGCAGTAGTTTCGGTTACGGCCGTCGAACCGTGTGGCGACACATTCCTCACCGTATGGCCATGCGGCGACGCACTGCCCACGGCATCGATGGTCAATGCCACGAAGCTGTCGATCGTCGCCAACTCGGCGGTGGTGCGGCTGGGAGGCGGATCGCTCTGCGTGTACTCGATGCGACCGACCGATGTGATCGTGGACGTCAGCGGCTGGATTGCATCCACCGGTCTGCGTTCTTTGCCGGTCGCGCCGGTGCGCTTGGTTGACACCCGAGTGGGCGAACCGCAGGCTTTGGACGTCGCGCAGGGTCGTTTGGGCGCGCAGCAGTTGCTGACCGTTGACATAGCAGCGCTGCCGGATTTCGACGTGACGGCCACCGCTGCCACTGTCAATGTGACAGCTGTCGCTCCAGATCGTAGTGGCTTTCTCAGCGTGCTCCCCGGGCCATGCTCGACGCCGAGTCTCCCGCCGTCGACATCCAATCTCAACGTGACCGCCGGCCGCGTGGTTGCGGCGTCAGCCACGGTCGGCTTGGGCGATGGAGAACTCTGTATCTACTCGAGCACCGCCACCGACGTGGTCGTTGACCTGCAGGCGCTGCACGGCTCGGTTGGCGGCCAGGTCGGCACCGTGCATCCGCGTCGAATCATCGACACTCGAGATACGAGTCGTCTTGCCGCGGGCCAATCATTGCCGATCGCCGTCGGCACATCGGCCGCAGCGGCGATCGTCAACCTCACCGCGGTCGACCCGGCGGCCCGTGGCTTCCTTGCGCTGTACCCGTGCGGCGGATCCATACCAACTGTCTCGAACCTCAACGTCGCCGCCGGTGCGGTCGTCGCGAATCGTGCGGTGGTGTCGACGGCAGGGTCCAGTCAGTTCTGTCTCTTCACGAACGTCGAGACCGATGTTGTCATCGACCTCGAGGGCGTCATTGCGCCGAGCTGATCAGCTCGACATCGACAGGGGTGCCACCGCCGGGGCCGTTGATCGGAACGATGTCTTGCGGGCAGGCCGATGCAACCACGATCACGTCGACCTCGGCGCGAAACAACACGCTGTCGCCGGGTGCTGACACCGTCGGGTCGAACGAGATCTTGCCGTCGAGGTCCCACGGGATGTTCATGAACAGATTCAACGGAGCCGGCACCGGACCGCTGCGCGCGATCGACATTTCGGCCAGCGCCTCGGCGAAGTTCTGACAGCACGAGCGATGGTCTGGCGAAGCACCCAACTGCTCGTAGCGAAACTTGTCACATGCCGCGATCACGGTGTCGTGCACGCCCGGGCTTGTGTCCTCGACCAGGGTGAGTATGACGGAACGCTCCTCGTCGAGCATCGCGTCACCTGGGTGCGGACGCAGGTGGCTCCACAGCACTCGCGAATGCTGCATCGACATCGCGATTTCGGGGCGGTCGGCTCGCAGCGCCCAGAAGTCGACGACCTGGGTTCCATGGGTGTTGACGACACGCACGGTTTCCCCTGCGTTGACAGGCATTGCGCGGCCATGACTTCCTGGCACAGTGACGCTAGGCATGAGACCTCCGAGTGAAGCTGACGTTGTTGCCAGACACTCCGACAACGTACGACACCCTGCCTGGTAGGTTCGGGTCGTGCGCGTTCCAGCCGATCGCCGGTGCGGCAATCGCATCACCCGGCGAATGGTGATGCTCGTCGGCCGACAACTGCTGGCCAACAGCTACCACAACAAAGGTACGGCCTTCACCAGCGAAGAGCGTGATGATAATCAAGGCGGTCGAAGCTCGCAAGTGGCGCCCGCGGTATCGCGACATCACACATCGGGCAGGATGAGCGGATGAACGCCGGCCCCATGCAGCCCAGCCCCTGGGTGCTCGCCGGCGAACCGACCAGCCTTGGCGACCCGACGGGCCTCATCACGTTGGTCGACGGCCAGACGTTCTGCCTCAGTGGTCGATCCGGCGACTTCAGCACCAGTCCCACGCACGGCGTCTTCTTTGCCGATATGCGCGTGTTGAGCCAGGCCAGACTGCTTGTCGGTGGGGTTTCGGTTGAACCACTCACGGTCAGTCTCGCCGATGCCAGTGGTGCCACGTTCGTGGGGCGCTCGGTGGCCGCGAGCCAAATAGATCAGCGGCTCCTCGTCATTCGTCGCCGGCAGCTCGGCTCGGTGTGGCACGAGCAGATCGAGCTGCGCAACACCGGGGCGGTCGCCGTTTCAACGGTTGTCGAGTTGGAAGTTGCCGCCGACTTTGCCGATGTGTTCGCCATCAAGGCTGGCCGGCCGAGCAGCGAGGGCGAGCACTCTCTCGAGGTCAAGGGGCAGAGCCTGTTGTTCAGTTGGCGGCTCGGCGAGGTGCATCGTCAGGCAGAGTTGACCGTCGACGGACCACCTGTGCAGGTCTCGACGCGTGGATTCATCTGGAGCGTCAACATTGAATCCCACGGCGTCTGCGTCATCCAACTCGATCTCACCGTGGCGCTCGGTACATCGTGGATCGAACGCAGGCACCATCACCCGACGCTCCGAAACGCTGCCAATCGCAGTCAGGGCTGGCTGTCGTCGACGCCAAGGTTGCGCACCGCCGATAGGAGTCTGAGTGCGGCCTTCGATCGGTCAATCGAAGACATCGGCGCCTTACGGCTGCATGATCCATCCGGGCGTCGCCGACCAGTGATCGCCGCGGGCGCGCCCTGGTATATGACACTGTTCGGCCGAGATGCGCTGATCAGCGCATACATGGCGCTGCCGATCGATCCGACCTTGGCGATCGGGGTGCTCGAGGCCCTCGCCGAACTGCAGGGTCGCGAGATCGATCTGATGTCGGAGGAGCAACCGGGGCGGATCATGCATGAGACCCGCTACCTCGGTGTCGAAGCACCGACACTGACGGGTGGTAGCACGTACTACGGCTCGGTCGATGCCACCCCGCTGTTTGTCGTGCTGCTCGGCGAGCTCAGTCGTTGGGGTCTTGCCGAGGATGCGCTGCGTGATCTGCTGCCATACGCGGACCGCGCTCTCGCCTGGATGCAGGACTATGGCGATCGCGACGGCGATGGCTACATCGAATACCACAAGACGTCTGAGCGAGGCTTGTCGAACCAGGGATGGAAGGACTCTGCCGATGGCATCCGCTACCGCGACGGACGCATAGCTGAGGCGCCACTGGCGCTCTGCGAGGTGCAGGCCTATGCGTATGCCGCTTACCAGGCACGCGTGGCGATTGCTCTCAGACTTGGTGAACCCGAGGTGGTGACTCGCTACGGGCAACTTGCTGCGGAGCTGAAGGCCAGGTTCAATCGCGATTTCTGGCTTGCCGATCTCGGCTGGTACGCCGTCGCCCTCGGACCCGACAAGGAGCCGGTCGATTCATTGACATCGAACATTGGTCACTGCCTGTGGAGCGGCATCGTCAGCGACGAACGGGCGGCACTCGTTGCCGAGCGGCTGATGTCACCGGAGATGTGGAACGGCTGGGGTATCAGGACACTCGCTGCCGACGAGTGGGCGTATGACCCGATGAGCTACCACTGTGGCACGGTCTGGCCTCACGACGGTGCTCTGTGTGCCGTCGGGTTGAAATCGTACGGATTCGACAAAGAAGCGCTGACCGTCGCCAAAGGATTGCTGGCGGCATCAGAGGCCTGGAACGGCCGGCTCCCTGAGCTGTTCTGTGGACTCGATCGGGCCGATGTGGAGACACCGATTCCCTTCCCGACCTCGTGCTCGCCGCAGGCATGGGCTGCGGCGACGCCGTTCTTGCTGCTGCGCATCATGCTGGGGCTCGAACCTGACGCGGAGAAGGGTCTGCGGGTGGATCCAATTCCAGGTGCCATCGAGGATGACCTCCTGCTGGTCGGCGTCCGGCTTGTCGACCGGCGGTTCAACGTGAGGATCGACGATGGCGCGGTCACCGTCCGTGAACTGGATCTCGATGGCGCCGCACCGAGATCCGATCAGTCAGCCGTCGCGGTGCTCAGCCCGGAGTCGGGTGCGGCAGAAATCGACGGAGAGCCTCGGCCACGCCCAGCCCGACGCTGGCCGTGGTCAGCTGGACGCCGGATGCTCGCACGGCGTCGTCGGAGTTAGCGACACCGACGGCGATCGTGGCGATTCTGAACATCGCCAGATCGTTGGATGCATCGCCGATGGCGAGGATCGGTCGCCCCTGCAGGCCGAGATCAGTGATCGCTGCGGTGAGCCCGCTGCCCTTGTCGCAGCCACGTGGCGTGAGAGCGATCGATCCCTTGTTCGTGATGATGGCGCGATTGCTGCTCACGCGGTTGCGCACCTCGGTGACCAGCGTCAGCATGGTCGTCGGCGCGCCGATGACGACGTGCCCGATGTCGAGCGACGGTACGCCTGCGGCCCGCAGACCGGCGATCAATTCAGGCTCGGCCGATTCGGCGAGCAGCGTGAGCTGGTGCGTTGCGACATTCACCAAGACTCCGCCCTCCTCGCATACGACCCGGTCGGTGAGCTCGAGAACCGTCGGCACGACGTGGCCGAGCTCCTCCCACCGCCTACCGGTGACAATCACCAGGGTGTGACCGTCGGCCGTTGCTTGACGCAGTGCATCGACGGCCTCCTCAGCAACTCCGAGGCCGTCGAACAGCGTTCCGTCGACATCAACAGCGATCACCATTTCGTGCACGCCCCTTCTTAGCCGCATCAGACGACGATCGAACATCTCAACCGTTCGCCGTTGCCAGGGGTATACGATCGGGTACCGGGGGCGGGTTGCTGGATGAGTTGAAAGGCCTGTGCTGATGAAAGGACTCGTCGTGGCGGCCAATCGGCTGCCGGTCGAAGTCGGTGCCGACGGGCAGCTCAACACAAGTCCGGGCGGGTTGGCATCGGCGCTGTCGTCGGTGACCGCAGCAGGTTCCCACTGGGTCGGCTGGGGTGGTCCCGAGGCCGGGCGACTGAAACAGTTCGACCACGGCGATCTGCGACTGCATCCCGTGACGTTGTCCGACGATGAGTTCGAGCGCTACTACCAGGGATTCGCAAACGCAATCCTGTGGCCGCTGTTCCACGGTCGATTGAGGCGAGTCGAATTGCGCCGCGCCTGGTGGCATTCGTATCGCATCGTGAACCGCCGGTTTGCGGCTGCGGTCGCGCGCGTTGCCCCGGTCGGTGGAACGGTCTGGGTGCACGACTATCACCTGCTGCTCGCGCCGGCGCTGATCCGTGCGAAGCGCCCAGATCTGCGCATCGGTCTCTTCCTGCACATCCCCTTTCCGAACGCACAGTTGTTCTCGATGCTTCCGTGGCGCAAAGAGGTCATCAAGGGCATGCTCGGCGCCGACGTGTTGGGATTCCAGGTCGCCGACGATGTCGCCAACTTCGTCGCGGCTGCCGACCGTCTCGTCGACTCGCGCACACGCGGCCACCTGCTTTTCGACGGCCAGCATGTGGTCGACGTCGATGCTTTCCCGATATCGATCGACTTCTCCCACTGGGATTCGTTGGGCAGGCGGGCAGAGGCGCAGGCGGCTCACCATCGAGACACCCTCAGTGTCGATTCGGTCTTCCTCGGCATCGATCGCCTGGACTACACCAAGGGGATATCACAGCGCCTGAGGGCCTTTGGCGAACTGCTTGACGAGGGTTTGCTCGACGCCGAGACCTGTTCGTTCGTGCAAGTGGCGGTACCCAGTCGTGCCGATGTGGCCGCATACGAAGACGAGCGCGAGGAGGTGGAGGAGTTGATTGCTCTGATCAACAGCAAGCACCAGCGGCACAACGGGTCAATACCCGTCGTGTATATGGATTCCTCGCTCGACGAGGTCGAGATGGCAGCGTGGTTCCGCGCTGCAGACGCCCTGGTTGTCACGTCGCTGGCCGACGGAATGAACCTGGTCGCCAAAGAGTTCGTCGCCGCCCGCGGCGATCTCCGCGGCACTCTGATCCTCAGCGAGTTCGCCGGCGCGGCGCAAGATCTCGACGGTGCCCTCATTGTCAATCCCTACGACATCGAGGCCATCAAGCGAGCTCTCCTGAGGGCCATCGAAATGCCCCCGATCGAACAGGCGGCGCGTTTGAGGACGATGCGCGCTGCGGTTCAACACAACGATGTACATCGCTGGGCGCGGCACTTTCTCAATCGTCTCCAGTCGACAGCGTCGGTGCGCGGAGGCGATCTGGCATTGCATTCGGATGTTCCCGACGCCGCCGGCTCGGAGACGGTCCGAAAGCTCCGGTAGCAGCCCGCATCAAGGAGAACGCTATGGACATCGCGATCATCGCCCCGCCGTGGCTACCTGTTCCGGCACCGGCATACGGTGGAACGGAGGCCGTGCTCGACGAACTCGCCCGCGGTTTGCTCGCCGCCGGTCACAACGTGCTGATGGTCTGCCATCCAGACTCGACATGCCCCGTTCCGAAGTCCTCGGTGATACCTGCCGAAGACGCGGTGCGCATGGGCCGCGCCAATATCGAGTTGGAACACGTGATCGGTGCCTACGAACTCGTCAAGGATGCCGACGTCGTTCACGACCACACGCTTGCGGGTCCCATCTACTCCGAACGCTTCGCGAACCTTCCGGTGGTGACCACCAACCACAATGCGTTCACGCGAACCTACAACGCAATCTATGGTGCCGTCGTGCCGCGGGTTGCGCTCGTGGCGATCTCGAAGTCGCACGCCGCCTCGACCCATCTTCCGGTCGATGCCGTCGTGTATCACGGCGTCAACGTCGACGACTTCCCTGTGGGCTTGGGCGATGGCGGATACGTGGCCCTGCTGGGGCGCATGGCTGCGAACAAGGGTGTGCACCGAGCCATTGCGGTTGCCAGAACGGCAGGCGTACGCCTGAAGATTGCCGCCAAGATGCGCGAGCCACACGAGCATGCGTACTTCGAAGAGTTCGTGCGTCCGCATCTCGGCGATGACGTGATCTATCTGGGAGAGGTTGACGCCGACGGCAAGCGCCAACTGCTGGCCTCGGCCGCCGCATTGCTCAATCCGATCAGCTGGCGCGAGCCGTTCGGTATGGCCATGCTGGAGTCGTTGGCGTGTGGCACACCTGTCGTCGGATGCCCGCAGGGTGCGGCGCCCGAGATCGTCGAACATGGGCTCACCGGGTTTCTCGGTGATACCGACGCAGAACTGATCAACGGACTGCTGTCGCTCGATCAGATCGATCGCACCATCTGCCGCGAACAAGCGCGTCAGCGCTTCTCTGTCGAGCAGATGGTCGACGGCTACGTGCGCGTCTTCGACCACCACCGCAGCAGCAACCTCGCTGCTAGCTGATCGCCACGTCGCTTCCTTCCCAATACGGCTTGCGAAGCTCGAGCTTCAAGGGCTTCAGGGCACCGGACAACGGAATCGGCTCGGTTCGGAACTCGACCGACTTTGGCACTTTGTATCCGGCGATCGTGACCCTTGCATGTTCCTTGATCTCGTCCTCGGTGGCGGTGAGGCCGTTGTGCAACACGACGATCGCATGCACCTGCTCACCCCACACGGGATGCGGAATGCCGATCACGGCAACCTGCTCGACCGACGGATGGGTCGAGATGGCGTTCTCGACCTCGATCGAATACACGTTCTCGCCACCGGTGACAATCATGTCCTTCACCCGATCGACGAGATACAGGTAACCAGCGGCGTCGACGTGGCCGGCATCGCCAGTCCGATACCAGCCGTCCTTGAACGCGCTTTCGGTGAGTTCGGGCTGCTTCCAGTACTCGCGCATGAAGTTGCCGGCACGTGCGCAGATTTCACCGTTCTCGCCTGGGGCGGCGACAGTGTCGTCCTTGCGGCGCACGCTGATGTTGACGCCGATCATCGGTCGCCCCGCGGAGCGCAGAATCGGACCTCCACGGCGATGGTCGGCCGCGGTCAGG
>JAYTZE010000466.1:0-1490 GCA_043742385.1 Ilumatobacteraceae bacterium | reverse complement strand
GATGGCCAATTCGCCGGAGCCATCGTCGAGCCGTCAGCGGCTGATCGAGATGGCCCGGCGCGTCGTCGAACACCATCGCAGTGGGCGGATGCCGCTGGCCGAGTCGATCACCACCTTGCCGGCCAGCAACTACTACGACCCTCAGCGCTGGCTGCAGGAGTTCGATCTCATCTTCCGTCGGCTGCCCCTGGTGGTGGCGCTCACCGCCGAGATGCGCCCGACACACTCATACAAGGCACTTGACGTGGCTGGAATGCCGGTGCTGTTGACTCGCTCGGCCGACGGATCGGTGCGTGCCTTCGTGAACATGTGCAGCCACCGTGGTTCGATTCTGGTCGAGGAGGGTCTCGGTACCGCTCGTCGGTTCACATGTCCTTATCACGCATGGACATACAACCCCAGCGGTGATCTCGTCGGCCTGTTCAAGAACGCCGATTTCGGCGACCTCGACATGTCGTGTCACGGCCTGACGCCACTTCCGGTGGTCGAACGCTCCGGCCTGATCTGGGTGATCTTGTCGCCACATTCGACCTTCGACATGGAACCGTATATCGGTGAGTTCGCCGACCTCGTCCATTACCTCCGCCTGTCCGAAATGCACCACTACGGCACGCATATCCTGTCCGGACCGAATTGGAAGGTCGCGTTCGACGGATACGTCGACTTCTACCATTTGCCGATCCTGCACAAGAACACGTTCGGGCCTGATATGTCGCCCGATGCGATGTTCCACCCGATCGGCGCGCACCAGCGGATCACCGGCCCACGCGCCAGTTGGTCGAGGCTGGATGAGACGCCGGAGGAGGAATGGGAGATCGACGACTTGACCGGCGGAGTGTGGAGCATCTTTCCGCATGGTTCAATCGCCGGTTTCGACATCGGCGGCGAGCGGTTCTATCAAGTCGCCCGGCTGTTCCCCGGCACTTCCCCCGGCGAGTCCGTGACCCATCTCGACTTCGTTTCGCTGGCTGAGCCGACCGACGAATACCGACGGCTGGCCGACAAGCAGATCGATTTCCTCATCGATATCGTCCGTGACGAAGACTACGCCACGGGCAAGCGGATCCAGCACGCGCTCCGCACCGGCGTGAAGCAGGAGTTGATGTTCGGGCGTAATGAGGGCGGCGCCCAACACGTGCATCG
Source organism: Ilumatobacteraceae bacterium (assembly GCA_043742385.1). Lineage (GTDB taxonomy): Bacteria > Actinomycetota > Acidimicrobiia > Acidimicrobiales > Ilumatobacteraceae > JAENVT01. Next base: position 347 of record JAYTZE010000466.1, on the reverse strand, counting down.
GTGGATCGACAAGGTGCTGGCAGCGTCGGACGACGAACTGGCCGACCTGTTTGGCTAGCGGTCGGGGACCGGCCGTACGATGCCGCCGTGCGTGTGATCGTCTATGGCGCTGGTGCAGTCGGAAGTGTGATTGGCGGTCGTCTGCGTCAGGGCGGGGCCGAGGTCGTGCTGCTGGCCCGACCCGCGCATGCAGCGGCCATCAACGAGCGCGGGCTGAGGCTGCGGGCGGCCCAGGGAAGCGAAGTCGTCGAGATCACGGCGGTCACCTCAATCGATCAGCTCACACCAACCGGCGATGACGTCGTGATGATCACCGCCAAGACGCAGGACACGCCACAGATCCACGC
>JAYTZE010000465.1:0-1492 GCA_043742385.1 Ilumatobacteraceae bacterium | reverse complement strand
CGACGTCGTCGTGATCGACGAACTGGGTTTCCACCATGCCACGTCGGTCGCCGAACTGCTCGCCGATCGGGGCTGCAACGTCGAGATCATCACCAATGGCATGGTCGTCGGGCAGGACCTCGGCGTCACGCTCGACATGGAGAACTGGTGGATGCGCGCCGGTGCCAAGGGCATCGTCCAGTCGACCGATCTGGTCGCAATGGGCATGGGTGACCCGGCGCCCCGCCGGCCGCTCAACCTCTTGCATCACCCCACCGGCGTCACTGTCACCAGGTCTCCGGATTGGGTCGTGCTGGCGGTGCCGGCCGGTCCAGTCGAGTGGCTGTATCACGACCTGAAAGCGGCAGGCGTCAGCGTCGAACGGGTCGGCGACTGCGTTGCGCCGCGTCGAGCCCACGCCGCGGTCATCGAGGGACAGCGAGCCGGCGCCGCACTGTCCCATCGGAGTGTTTGAGGCCCAGACGGGGTACACGCAAACACTCCGATGCAATACTGAGCCGGTGAACGAGAGCCCGATAGTCGCCGTCGTGATGGGGTCCGCAAGCGACTGGCCGACCATGAGCAAGGCCGTCGAGGTGTTACAGCACTTCGGCCTTGCCCACGAGGTGCGGGTGTTGTCGGCGCATCGCATGCCCGACGAGATGTTCAGCTTCGCCGAATCTGCCATGCAGCGCGGCCTACGCGCGATCATCGCCGGCGCTGGTGGAGCAGCACACCTGCCGGGCATGCTGGCAGCCAAGACCACCGTGCCGGTGCTCGGCGTTCCGGTCGCGTCTCGGCATCTCGGTGGGCAGGATTCGCTGTACTCGATCGTGCAGATGCCGGCCGGCGTGCCAGTCGCGACCTTCGCGATCGGCGAAGCCGGAGCCACCAACGCTGCCCTGTTTGCTGTCGCGTTGTTGGCCGGCACTGACACCGACCTGACGAATGCGCTCGATGCCTACCGGCAGCATCGCCGTAACGACGCTGCTGCGGCCGTTCTGCCTCCACAATGATTCGGCCACCGGCAACGCTTGGCATCCTCGGCGGTGGTCAACTCGGTCGCTACTTCGTCATGGCCGCGCGCACGATGGGGTACCGCACCATGGTGCTCGAACCCGACCCGCATGCTCCGGCGGGCAAGGTTGCCGACGAACACATCGCCGCAGCGTTTGGCGACGAATCCGCGCTGCAACACTTGGCCTCGACGTGCGCTGTGGTCACTACCGAGTTCGAGAACCCGCCCGCAGCAGCAATGGAATGGCTCGCCAACCACACTGAGGTGCACCCCTCGCCGACCGCAGTCGCTATTGCGCAGGATCGTCGAGCTGAGAAGGCGTTCCTGCTCGACGCAGGCATCGCGCTGGCGCCGTTCACGTTGATCGAGCGCGACGATGACATCGTCGGTGCGACAGGCTTCCGATTCCCCGCCATCTTGAAGACGGCACGCATGGGGTACGACGGCAAAGGACAAATCGCTGTCGCACGACACGACGAACTGGCCACCGCCTGG
>JAYTZE010000464.1:0-6322 GCA_043742385.1 Ilumatobacteraceae bacterium | reverse complement strand
CCGGCGAGACGGCGACAGCCGATGCCGAACACGCCGTAGTGCTCGCCCATCGGACAAGCACGATGCTGGGCCTGGTGTTCGTTCTGACCATGGCCGGTGACGTGCTGCTGCGGGAGGGTTCCGATCGCGGACACGACCTGCTCGGCGAGGCTCAACAGATGATCAAGAAGTGCGCCGACCCCGGCATCACCCTTCCAATGCTGGAGCGAGTCGCTGCCAGGCACCGGGTCGCCCGATCACGCCCCGCCCCCACGGCCGGCCTGGTGGAGCAACTCTCCCAGCGGGAGATGGCCGTGCTGCGCTACCTGCCATCCACGCTCTCGCTCCCCGAGATCGCACGCGAGCTCTACGTGTCGCCGAACACGGTGAAGACGCAGTGCAACGCCATCTATCGCAAGCTCGCTGTCACCAGCCGGCACGCCGCCGTGCAAGCCGCCCGCGAGCACCGCCTGCTCTGAGGGTCACGCAGACGTGCCAGCGCTTCGTGGTCGGCCAGGATCCACCGTTCAGCGGTGACTCCGACATTCCGGCGCACCGGCGCCCGAACGAACGGCTTTTTCCGGTAGGGCTGCACCGGAGAACGCAGAAGGCCTGGGAACTCGGTGATTCCGGGCCTTCCACCTTGTTGGCGGGGCAGGATGAGGACCTGCGAACTTCGGGTTGTCGACCCGCAGCCGCCAGGAGCCGCGCGCTGGTTGCTGAGAACCGTCGACACGAAGGCCGCACAACCGATGTCGTCACATCCGTCGGCGCCGCCGTCGCACCAGCGGGCAGAAGGCTATCTCGTTCGATCAGTCGGGCGTGACGACGATTCGGCCGACGACGCGACCGGCGCGCAGGTCATCGAAGATGTCGTTGATCTGCGAGAGGGGAGCGCTGGCTACGGTGGCGGCGACGTGTCCGCGCACGGCGAAGTCGATGGCCTCCTGCAGGTCGGCGCGGGTACCGACATTTGAGCCCCGCACTGTCAACTCGCCATTGACGACCATGGCGATCGACGAGCGGATCTCGTCGGAGGCGCCGCCCGGCAGGCCGATGAAGACCGCGGTACCGGCAGGCCGCAGCATCGCCACGGCCTGCTGGAAGGCGATTGGCGCCACGGCTGTGACGAGCGAGGCGTGAACACCACCGACCGCCTCGCGCACTGCGACGACGGCGTCACCGGAGGAGGCGTCGATGGCGACTTCGGCGCCGAGCGACCGGGCGAGCGCCAGCTTGTCGGCACCGATGTCGACGGCGACGACCCGCAGTCCCATCGCCAGGGCGTACTGGACGGCGACGTGGCCGAGCCCCCCGATGCCGAGGATCGCCACCCACTGGCCTGGCCGGGCGCCGGTCCGCTTCAGCCCTCGGTATGTCGTAACGCCGGCGCACAGGATCGGAGCGATCGCCACCGGATCGACCGTATCGGGCAGCCGGGCGACGAACGCCGCCGGGGCGACCATGTACTCCGCATAGCCACCCGGCTTTGAGTAGCCGGTAGCCTCGGTGAACGGGCAGATCGTCTCCATCCCGACCAGGCACCACTCGCACACGCCGCACGACCAGAACATCCACGGAACGCCGACGAGATCGCCGACCGCCACACCGTCTGCCTCCCGCCCGAGGCCGACGACCCGGCCGGTCACCTCGTGCCCGGGGATCAGCGGAAGCTTGGGCGGCGGAACCCAGTCACCGTCGACAGCATGGACGTCGCTGTGGCACACCCCGCAGGCGATCACCCGGATCAAGATCTCGCCCGGCCCCGGCTCGGGCACCGGCCACTCCTCGACCGCCAAGCGGTCGCCGAGCCGATGCACGACCGCCGCCCGCATCGTCGACGGAAGGGCCATCGGAGTGCGGGAGCGGCCCACCTGCGTGGTGTCGGGAGCTTCGATCGGGTCACCCTAGCTCCGACTCTTCATGGGAACTCGGGTGGAAAACTCGGAGGGTCGCGCGATCGTCCGATGCCGCCTACGCCATCGTGGTGTTGACAAACCGTTGACAAGCGGCAAGCAAAGAGGCCCTCCCCGCTGAGCGGAAAGGGCCTCTGAACTGCTGTTTCTTGGTGGCGGGGCAGGAGTTGAACCTGCGACCTTCGGGTTATGAGCCGTAAAACGGTGCTGTTGTCCTGTGTCTCCCTGTGCCGTTTCATGTCATCTAGCTGGGCTTTCGCGATCTCGTGATGTCACCTGGTCTCTGTGGATAACGCCCTGTATCACCTGGTCCGTTAGAAGTTCCGTTAGAAGTGCTGCCGAGAAGGCCGGATCTGTCTGCTGCAGACAGATCCGGCTTTCAGACAGATCGCACACCGTCACTCGCCGTCGTCGTAGAGGACCGGCTCGCCCGTCCGCATCGCCGTGATCGCGTCGCGGATCATGCGGTTCCAGTCCATCCACCAGAACTTCTGGCCGGCGTCCAGCTCCGCGCCCCAACCCACGAGGGTCCGCTCGACGGCAGCTTCGATCTGCGGTTGGCTTGGGGCGCTCGGCGTCGTCGACATGTAATCCACGGTAGGCGGTGACCATTGCTAGCGAATGCGGCATTTCGGCACGCTGGTCAATCGGTCTCCTGTCGCCCCAGCCGAGACGGTCAGCGCAGATCCGCAGCCGTTCTCCACTCCTGAACGCGTTCGGCTGCCAACACAGCTCCAGCGAGATTCTCCGGCAGGATCGCAACAATGTCGTCGACGCCGGTGACAGATGCCGACCGGATCGCCTGAAACCGATGCTCGTGAGCGGCCTCACCGATGTCGTGCGTGAGCTGAAGGTCGTCACGCACAAGATCATCGGGCTCTAGGCCAAGGGCTTGCAACGTCTCGGCGTCTGTGAGATCCAGCACCCTTGTGAGCGCCGCCGTGACCAGCCACAGCTCGCGCGGAAGCAGATCCTCGATCCCCAAACCCTGTCGGCGAGCCTGCCGCGTCAGTTCCGCAACGACACACGGTCGCGTCGTGCAGAGGTAGACGACCGGGTAGCTGTGGGGCCGGTTGAACCGTCCGCCGAATCGACGGGCTCCGTCGCCGCTTCGCGGATCGAAGCCGCTGGCCTGATTGCGGTAGCCCTTCACCGACAGCCCGCTGCCGGTGAGCGTGGCGATCCTGCTCAGGTTGAACGGGGGCATGTCAGCCAGTGACACCCTCGGCGATGGCAAGCAGGAGGTCGATGACACGCTGGTAACTACCTTGCGCGATGAGATCGAGCGGCTTGTCGTATCCGAGGTCTGGATTCGGAGAACGCAACCAGAGGCGAGCAGCGTTGTCGCGCATCACCCTCCTCGCGAGGTCGACGACAGCGCGAAGCTCAAGGAGCCGTTCCTCTGCTTCACGGCGCGGAGCAGTCTCTTCCGCCTTCCATCGGCTGACGCTCCTCGGGTTCGTGTCGCTGACACGAGCGACGTCGGCAGTGTCCACCACGTCGCCCTCGTAGAGATGATCGAGCAATGCAGTAAGTGTCGTCATAGGAGGCTCCTCGTCGAGGTAAAGTGTAGCGAAACGTCGCGCGTTTGTCGTATCATACGTCGAACACTTGTCAAGGAGAAATCCATGGACCTCGAACTCGGCCACGGCTTCATCCCTCGCATCGGCGAGGAGAACTACAAGGCGGTCGACCGTTGCGTCGGTCCTGCGGATCTCTTCAACCCCGATCCGCTCGACTTGCCGTGGGCAATCATTGACGGCGCCTGGGCGGAAGGGCGCCCAGAGCTGCTCAACACGCTGCGGAACCACGGGACCAAGTTGCTCGTCGACACCCATGGGTGGAGATACAGATACGGCGCGACCTTCGAGATTGCCAAGCTCAGCACGGCGAGCTGGTTCACCTCGACATGAATGTCAAGCCATCATTTAGCAAACGCTGCCACCACACCAGCCGAGCGCGAGCCGAACGCGCTCGTGCCCATAACGTGATCGCATGCCCGCAACGATCCGTTCGCTTCTGCTGTTCGTCGTTGCAGCAGTCGCAGAGATCGGTGGCGCGTGGCTCGTCTGGCAGGGCGTTCGCGAGCACCGTGGTGTCGGCTGGATCGGAGCCGGCATCGTTGCCCTCGGCGCCTACGGGTTCGTCGCCACCCTGCAACCCGACGCCAACTTCGGTCGCATCCTCGCCGCCTACGGCGGCATCTTCGTCGCAGGTTCGCTCGTGTGGGGCCACGTCGTCGACGGATTCCGACCCGACCGCTTCGATCTCGTCGGCGCGTCGATCTGCCTGATCGGTGTTGGCGTGATCATGTACGCACCACGCTGACAACAAACCCCTTGACCTTCAAGTTAGCCCGAGGGTTTATCCTGGAGTGGTGAGCACCGGCTACAAGATCAAAGACGTCGCCGACCGCAGCGGATTCACTGCCGCCACGTTGCGCTATTACGAAGAGATCGGGCTACTGCCCCAAGCCACCCGCACCCCCGCCGGCTACCGCCTCTACGACGACCGCACCCTCGACCGGCTCGCGTTCATTGCGCGCGCCAAGCAACTCGGCTGCACCCTCGAAGAGATCGGGGACCTGACCCTCGCCTGGGACGGCGGACAATGCGGACCCGTGCAAGACCGCCTGCGCGGCGTCGTCGCCGACAAACTCGCCACCGCCCGACAACAGATCGTCGAATTGACGACCCTGACCAGCGAACTGCAACGGGCTGCCGGCACCCTCGAACTACACCGACCCAACGGCCCATGCGACGACCAATGCGGATGCGTCACCAACACGACCGACACCGACAACGTCATGCCACGTCAGGTGGTCACGCTCGGCAACAAGCCAGACTCGCGTGACGCGGTGCCGATCGCATGCACGCTCACCTCGCAGTCGATGCGCGGGCGGCTCACCGAATGGCAACACCTGCTCTCACACGTCACGGCCCGCGAGCCAATCGACAACGGGCTGCGCGCAACCTTCGGGCCTACGACACCACTCGCCGACCTGATGCGGCTCGTCGCTGCCGAGCAGGACTGCTGCCAGTTCTTCGACTTCGCGATCACTGTTGACACCCGAGGGATCGCGCTCGAGGTTCGCTCGCCAGAAGACGCCCTTCCGGTATTGCAGTCGCTGTTCGGAGCCGCAGCATGAGCATCAAGAAAGAGAACGCAAGGATCATTGGGGTCGGCGCCGCCGCCTGCGTTGCCTGTTGCGCAGGGCCGATAATTGGTTTCCTCGCCGCGATCGGGATCGGCACCGCCGCCGGCTTCGCATTGTTCGGAACGATCAGTCTCGTAGTCGGCGCGCTCGCTCTCGCCGTCGTGATCCCCCGTCGTCGACGCCGAGCGGCCACGTGCAACACCACCCAAGCAACGGTTGCGGTCGAGATGCCGATCGTGCGGGCAAGAGGATGACGCTGCGCGAACTCGCCCAGCCACGCTGGGTACTCAGTTCGCTCCTCATCGCAGGTGCAGCCCTGTTCGCGATCGGTGTCGCAGCCGAACGCAACGCCGCCGACACTCACACCGAGACGAACACCGAAACCGCGCAGACCGAGGGCACAGCGCACGCCGAAGAATCAGGCGGCGAGGAGGCTCCCCACACCGAGGAGCCCGCCACCGAACAGGCCGGCCACACAGAATCGTCCAGCGAGACGGTGTTCGGCGTGGACCTCGAATCAACCGCGCTCGTGATCGTTGCCGCGATCGCCTCCCTCGCCCTGGCTGCACTCACCTGGCGCCTGAACCTACGCCCGCTACTCCTTGCAACCGTCGCGTTCGCCGCTGTGTTCGCCGCCTTCGACATCGCCGAGCTTGTCCACCAGATCCAGGAATCCCGCGCCGGCATCGCCGCCCTCGCTGCAACCATCGCGGTCCTGCACATCGTTACCGCCGTTGTCGCCGAGCAACGCGCTACCACTGCGCCAACGTGACACGCCGAGCCAGCGATCGCAACTCGGCCGGCAGACTGGTCGCCGTCGTCTCGCTCCTCCTCGGCGCGGTCGCATGTGGAAACGGCGCTCCGAGCACATCGACCGGTCCTCGGTCTTGTCGTGGACTTCGACCACTTCGTGACCGAACCGGAGCTCCACTCCACAGTCCCGTGTCCATCGACGCAGCACCTCCTCGGTCTCGTGCTGAGCCAGCATCAGCGTGAAGCCGAACCGCGAGTCCCGCGCCGACCAGCTCACCGGCGCCATCCCCGCCCAGATGTGGAAGCTCTGATACGGGTTCGGATTCACCTCGGTCGTGCGACGTATGAACTGCTCGGCAATACCCCTCGCGCCGAACAACTCCAACGGGCGCGGCAGCACCGTTCCGGCACGCGGAATCGGTTCGACCTCCCGCCGCTCCAAGACGAGCACCGACGCCCCGGTTCGCGCCACCTCCGCCGCAACCGTCAACCCTGACGGTCCAGCACCAATCACCAA
>JAYTZE010000463.1:0-1496 GCA_043742385.1 Ilumatobacteraceae bacterium | reverse complement strand
CGGTCAACTGGGCGGTGAATGGCGTTTGCGTCAGCACCGCGCCGGGTTGATTGTTGCGGGCATTACCGAAGGCGATGGTTGGGACTGCGATTGCAGCGGCCAGCCCGACCGCGGTCAATGCGAACAGGTTCTTGTTTTGCATAGTGCTTCCCTCTCGTTGGCTGATATCAGCTAGGTCACAGCTTTACCCGAAAAAGGGTCGGTTCTAACCGCGGGTCAGATTCCGATGCGCTGAGCCAGCAGTTCGCGATGGTACGTCGGGTCGCCGAAGAGCAACTCCGACGACTTGGCCCGCTTGAAATACAGGTGCGCCGGGTGCTCCCAGGTGAACCCGATTCCGCCGTGAATCTGGATGTTCTCGGCGGTGGCGTGAAAGTAGGCCTCGCTGCAGTACGCCTTGGCGAGCGATGCCACCGAAGGTAGCTCGTCGTTCATTTCGGCGGCACACCACATGCCGTAGTACGCAGCGCTCTTGGCCGATTCGACTTCCAGCAGCATGTCGGCGCACTTGTGCTTGATCGCCTGGAACGACCCGATCGGACGGCCGAACTGCACACGCACCTTGGCGTATTCGACGGCCATTTCCAGCACCTTCTGGGCGCCACCGACCTGCTCGGCGGCCAGGCCGACGGCGGCGAGGTCGAGCACGGTCGACAGCACTTTCCACCCGTCGCCCTCGACACCGACCAAGGTGGCCGGGGTATCCGCAAACTCGAGTTTGGCCTGCTTGCGGGTCTGGTCCATGGTCGACAGGGCTGTGCGGGTGAGGCCAGTGGCGGCACTGTCGACGGAGAACAGAGTGACGCCTTTACCCGTGCGAGCAGCGACGATGATGACGTCGGCGGTATGGCCGTCGAGCACGAACATCTTCGTGCCATTCAACGTGAACCCGCCACCCGCGGCCGTGGCCTGCATGGTGATGCCGGCTTCGTCCCATTTGCCCGAGGGCTCGGTGAACGCAAGCGTGGCGGTCGTTTCACCGCTGGCGATGCCGGCAAGCAGGGTCTTCTTGGCAGCGTCGTCACCGCTGTGCAGCAAGGTGTTGGCAGCAAGTACCACCGACGAGAAGAACGGTGCGCACAGCAGGGCGCGACCCATTTCCTCCAGCACGATTCCGAGTTCGACGTAGGTGTAACCCGAGCCGCCGTATTCCTCGGGGATGTGGAGGCCTTGCAGACCCATCTGCTCCCCCATTTGGTTCCACACCGCCGGATCGAAGCCGGTGTCGGTCTCCATCTGCTCGCGCACGGCGGACTCGGGACTCTTGGCTTCGAGGAACGCTCGCACGGTCTTGCGCAGCTCGTCTTGTTCTTCGGTGAAGGCAAAGTTCATGATTGGCAGTGTGCCCGACTTCGCCGGCACGTCGCCATCCAGCATGTGTACACTGCTGTACACATGATCGGAATTCGTCAGCTACGGGCCGACCTCGCCGCTCACGTGCGCCGCGCGGCCGGCGGCGAGACCACGGTCATCTCGATCGCCGGCGCCCCCGTCGC
>JAYTZE010000462.1:0-1496 GCA_043742385.1 Ilumatobacteraceae bacterium | reverse complement strand
CTTTGCGGCCGCCGTGGCTGCGCCGGGTGAGGTGGCCGATCTTGCGTTCGACTTTCGGACGGGTTGCCCGATAGGCGGCCTGCCACTCAGGCGCAGCTTGGTCGGTTTTCGCTTGTTGCATGCGGGCTTCGTGGCGGGCGATAACGATGGTGCGACCGGCGGTCGACGTCGTGCAGCGTTGGCGGAGCGGACAGCGGCGGCACGTGTCACCGAACGATGCGATCCCGGAGCCATCAGCGCGGCGCACGATCGGGGTATCGATGTCGGCTGGGCACCACACGACACCTGTGTCGAGGTCGATATCGAAGGCGTCCTTGGAGTAGAGGCCGTCACGGTTCGATGCCGGCGGGACTTTCGCGGTCACACCGAAACCTTTGCGGTCGAGACGTTCACGGATCTCAGCTCCGGCGTAGGCGCAGTCGCCCATCACGACAGGTTTCACATCAAGATCGGCACACGGTGCGAGGAGATCCTCTGCCGCGTCCTGGTCTGGCGTGTTGGCCGGGGTGACGGTGACATCGTCGATGATCTCGGAATCCGGATCGATCGACACGTGGCCCTTGTAACCATCGAAACGGCGACTTCGGCTCTTGTGTCCATGGCGGGCTTCGGGATCAACGGTCGAGATGACCCGGTCCCGTGCAACGGCCCGCACAATCCGGAACCGGCCGTCATCACCTTCGGCGACGTCTTGACCAGCGACCGTGGCCAACAGTTCAGCAGCGTCACGCGCCGCGCCGATCAACTGCTCACCATCAAGCACGTCGAGCACGGCCCGGGCATCGCGGACCAACGCATCGACCAGGACCTCTTTCGCTTCACGGTCGTCCCAGTCACACGATGGCCGTCCAGCGGAAACGTAGTCGTCGTCGCGTCGACATGCTGATCGCGCAGCGACCGCCAACGTCGGATAGTCGGAACGCAACGCAGCGAGGGTCTTGCGGATCGCTGCGCGGAGCTGGGTGATCGTGTCTTCGGTCGTGACCGCGTCATAGATCGGTGTCGAGTCCAACACCCGGACCCGGTCACGCATCACCCCCGACTCGCGTGCCATCACCCGGGTGTCATCCAAGAACCGTTTCGGACGATCCGAACCGCGCAGACGATTACGTATCCCAACAAGCACCGTCGCATGGAACGCCTCATACCCCAGATCGACACCAGCAGCAGCCTGCCAAGCAAGATCACGTGCCAGACGATCAACCGCTTCACGATCCGACAAGCCCTCGAACGCCTGCAACACCATCACCGTCGCCACCACCCGTGCCGGGACCGTCGGACGACCCAACCTTGACCGCGTATACAAATCCGAGAAGTACTCGTCACCAAACAACCGGCCGCCCTCATCGGCCAAGAACCGGTACAAACCAGTCAACCGATCCCCCAACACCTCCCGAGGATCCTCGAACCTCGCCTGCCCAGAAACCGATCCCAAAGCCACACCACCATCCTGACCGACCCCAACCCAAAACGCGAGTACTTCAGCACCCACCTAG
>JAYTZE010000461.1:0-1498 GCA_043742385.1 Ilumatobacteraceae bacterium | reverse complement strand
CACCCCCGGCCGCTCTTCACCCGGTCCAGTTCAACGCCGTGACGCTGCTCAAAGTCGTGATCGCCGGCACGATCGTCGGACTCCTCACCGGATTCTTCGGTGTCGGCGGCGGCTTCGTGATCGTGCCGGCCCTGGTGTTGGCGCTCGGCTTCACGATGCCCGAAGCGGTCGGCACCTCGTTGATGGTGATTGCCATCAACTCCGCTGTCGCACTGACTACACGCTTGCAAGCCGGATCGATCGAATGGGGCACCGTTGTCCCGTTTACGATAGCGAGCCTGCTCGGCGTGATCGTGGGCGGCCGCCTGGCGAGCACCCGCGACTCGTGCTCTCTGCAGCGCTGGTTCGTTGCGCTGTTGGTAGCCGTCGCTGCCTATACCGCGGTGCGCTCCGGCCTCGCCCTGCTCTGACCTGGCTCCCCCGCGATCTAGGCGACGCGACCGGCACACTCGCGCCCAAGCAGCCCCGTCGGGCGCGAAAGCACGCCATGGACAGCACAAATCGCGCCCGACCACAGCACGCGGTCAGCCCTTGACGCGGCCCGTCTCGTATGCCCACATGGCGATTTCGACGCGGTTTCGGGCACCGAGTTTGGTCATCAGACTGGCGAGGTGGGTCTTGGCTGTACTGAGGCTGATGTGCAGGTCGGCAGCGATCTCGGCGTTGGTCCGGCCCTTGGCCACGGTGAGCAGTACCTCTTCCTCACGCTCGGTCAGTGGCTCGATTGGCTGGGCTGGCGGTGTCCTCGTTCGCTTGTCGGCGAACGTAGCGAGGAGCCGAACTGTCACGCTCGGAGCGATCAGCGCGTCACCGTTGGCTGCGGCATGGACGGCCTGCACCAGGAACGCGGGGCCGGCGTCTTTGAGCAGGAAGCCACGGGCGCCTGCTTTGAGGGCGCCGTGCACGTACTCGTCGAGGTCGAAGGTGGTGATGATGACGATGGCGATGGGATTATCGACGTTGGGTCCGGCGAGTTGTCGAGTGGCCTCGATTCCATCCATCTCCGGCATACGGATGTCAAAAAGGCACACGTCCGGGCGCAGTTCACGGGCGAGCGCCACAGCGTCGCGTCCGTTGGCGGCCTCACCGATCACTTCGATGTCGGGTTGGGCGTCGAGGATCATCCTCAGTCCAGCGCGGACCAGATGCTGATCGTCAGCGATGATCACTCGGACGGTCAATTCGGCGCGCCGTCTCGTGGCAGGACGGCAGTGATGGTCCATCCACGGTCCGGCCTCGGTCCGGCCTCGAGGGTGCCGCCGAGGAGCTTGGCTCGTTCGGCCATCCCAACAAGCCCGTACCCCGCCGACGAATTGGCGCCGGATGGGCTGGGGTCCCCGTCGTCGCGGACGGTCAGGCGAACGCAGCTGTCGTCTCCGGCAACCGACACATCGATACGGGTCGCGTGGCGGGCGTGTCGAACCGCGTTGGTGATCGACTCCTGGGCGAGGCGGTAGATCGCGGCCCCGACTGATGGCCTGAGATCATCAAGTCCCCC
>JAYTZE010000460.1:0-6341 GCA_043742385.1 Ilumatobacteraceae bacterium | reverse complement strand
CCTACGACTTGAGGCGCATCTCGGGCTGCATTGGCTACGCCGACGCCGTAACCCCATCGGACCATTGCATGTTCAGCCCGTCGCTGTCACGCTGCATGCGTAGCAACCGCCTTGGACGGGGCGGGAAAAGGGACCGAAAATCAAATGTACGGACGGGTTTACTCACAGATTGACGCGCATCTCAACATCGCGCGCAGCACCTGCGTCGACGACGCGACGCAGTGCCTGACCAGCGTGACAGCGCTCTGATGACCGCCACCGTCATTCAGCCGCCACAGTTCGACAGACGCTGGGTTGGTATAGCGATGGTCGTGGCGCTTGCTGTGTCGTGCCTTGCCGGCGGTGTCCTCGCTGTCGACATGATGAGAGGGAACAATCCCCTGGTCAGCTCGAGGCCCGGTTCGGCGGGTCCTGTGACGCACGTGATTGGCGAGGATGTGGCCACCAGCTTTGGTGTCGTCGCTGTCGAGCATGCGACGGCGATCAGCGGTCTCAACGATGCCCAGATCACCGGCGCGCATGGGGTGCCCGGTTTGGTGGACGCCGGCTCGATCAACGTGCAGGTGTCAGCGGTGATCACCAATTTGTCGGGCGACGTTCTCCTCTATGAGCCGACGCAGTTCGAGTTGCTCGACAACACCGGTGTGGTGGTGCCGATCTCGCGGGCGGCCAAGTTGCCGGGAGAGTTGCAGCCGTACGCTGCGATCGATGTGTTGGTCGACTTCGTGACGACCGCTGAGGCTCGCCCATTCACGGTTCGCTTCGTGGATCCGGCGACCAACGAGACAATTCTGATCGATCTCGGTGCGGTGGGCTGCACGGTGCAAGGTGGCACGGGCCGACCGTTGCCGGTGACCGGTGGATGCAGCGAGGCGCCGAAGGACGACCACACGCACGACTGACGATCGTGACGAGATGAACTACCCGGTGTCAGGTTTGGGGAGAGAGATCCCGTCCACACCGGTTCACAACAAGACGAGAGGGACGAAAGATGAATCGCTGGACGGGCGACTGGAAGCATGCGCTGCTGAATCGGCGTACAGTGACCATTGCGGTAGCCGTCGCGTATGGAGTGGGGTTGTGGACGCACCTCGTGCATTGGCGCAGCGGCGCACGCGAAGCGCGCTATGTCACCTTCTGGGCGCACTGGTTGCGCGACTCGACGTTGTCGATCCCGTTGGTGCTGTTGGCGGTGGTCGCCGCGACTATGGTCGTTGGGCGTCGTGCCGGTCTGTTCAGTACGGCTGGCTCGATGGCCACCGCCATCGCGGCCGCACTGGCACTCGGGGTCCCGATGCACGCCGGAGTGTTCGGAAGCGCCATCCATCACGGTGCCGTTCCGGCGATGCCGGTGTCGATGGTCGCCGAGTTCCTCATTGATCTCCCCGTGGCGCTGTTGATCTGCGCCACACTGCTCGGCCTGGGTGCACTTGCCTGGCCGACGCGCCGCGCTCTCTCGGCACGCCAGCGCGCCGCGTTGTCGATGGCCGCACTTTTCGCGGTCGGTATCATCACCATCCCATCCTCGTCGGCGAGCGCGGTGACATCGCCCGGCGTGTGCCCGGCCGGCAGCTTCACCCGTACGTACTCGGTGACGATGATCGATGTTGACATCCCGTTGAACCGCTGGGGTGACCACGACCCAGCCGGCAAGATGTACGCGCTGACCAGTCAGATTCCGGCGATTCGTGCTCAGGAGCTGACGCAGGAGGTGTCGCTCGGTCTGCGCGATGACCCGATCCAGCCCTTGGTCATCCGCGCCAACCAAGGCGACTGCGTCGAGATCAATGTGACCAACGGCGCGTCTGGTGGCACCTACGGCATGCACATCGACGGGCTGCCGTTCGATCGACCCGGCGACAAGGTCGGGCGCAACTTCAGCGGCGAGGTGCCCGCTGGCCAGACCAGCGTCTATCGCTACTACGTACCCGACGACAAGGCGCTCGAAGGCGCCCACTACGTCAGCCCCGGCGCCGGTCACCGCTCCGCGATCGATCATGGCCTGTTCGGCGTGTTGTCGGTCGAGCCGCCGGGCTCGGTGTGGTTGTCGCCGGAGGATGCGACAACGCCGATCGAGTCGGGCTGGGAAGCCGTGATCTGGCCAGCCGATGCCCCGTCGTTTCGCGAGAACGTCAAGATCCTGCACGAGGTCGGTAACGAGACAGACGACGTCTACGACAAGGACGACCTACCGCTGCCGACAGTCGATCCCATAACCGAGGCCTACCGTCCTGGTGGCCGAGCCATGAACTATCGCTCGGAACCATTTATGAACCGGCTCAATCTGAAGCCGCACGACAAGGCACACGCCTACTCGTCGAGCGTCTTCGGCGACCCGGCGACGATCATCCCCCAGGGCTATCTCGGCGACGCCACCAAATTTCGCGTCGTGCACGGTGGCGCCGAACTGTTCCACATCTACCACCTACACGGTGGTGGCGACCGGTGGCGCACCAACCCCGAGGCCGACCCGAACAACAACTACGCCGACACGGGTTTGAAGAAGGAGCCCATCGAGATCTCCCAGTCCGATCGTGTCGACGCCGTCAACACCGGCCCGGGTGAGAGTTTCAACGCCGAGATCGAAGGTGGCGCCGGCGGCGTGCAACAGGCCGCAGGCGACTTCCTGTTCCACTGCCACATCGCCGAGCACTACCCCTCGGGTATGTGGGGAATCTGGCGGGTGTTCGACACCTTGCAGCCAAATCTGGCACCGCTGCCCGACAGGGCGCCCAAGCCTGCAGCGGTCACGTCAGCCGAGCTGATCGGCAAGACGATGCCGAACGGCACCGTCATCACCAAGGACAATCTTGATACGTGGATTACACCGCAGATCCCACCGCAGGGCATCGCCATCGGCTCTGAGGACGCCGCAGTGTGGGACTGGACCGTCGACAACAGTGATCCCGAGTACCCGGTCTATCTCGGTGAGCCCGGGCCGGCGAGCGCTGAATCACCAAACTTCACCGAGGGAGTACCAGGTCACTTTGGCTCGATACCTGGCGACAGCTTCGTGGGGACCAGACCGGTGATCATGTTCAACCCCGACACCGGTAGACCGGCTTACCCAATGCTGAGACCTCATCTCGAACGTCGACCACCGTTCGCGCCGAACCTGCACTCCGGCGCTCCGGGCCTCGGCGAGACCGGTGACCGCCCTGTCGACCCCGAGTCTGCCAATCCGTGGCTGGCGCGACCGGACGGACTCTGTCCGATCAACGCACCCGTGAAGACATTCAACGTGGTCGCAGTCGGCACGCCCGTCGATGTCACTACGCGCAAGTCGGACAGCCTTGGAATGCTGTTCACGCTGGCTCAGAACAAGGCTGCCTTGCTCAGTGGCCAGATGAAGAAAGAGCCTCTAGCAATACGTATGAACGTCGGAGACTGCGGTGCCATCACGCTGACGTCCGAACAGCGTGACCAGGACGTGTTCGGCGGCTTTGCCAAGGTCGAGATGCACATCCACCACGTGCAATTCGACCCGACCGGTTCCGACGGTACGTCCGTCGGCTTCAGCTACGAACACTCGATACGGCCGTACACGATCGAAGACACCAGACTCGCGATCCCGGCCGCGCCAGGTGCGACCAGTGTGAAGGTCAACCGCGTCGATCCGAAATACCGTCCAGGCGTCGCTTTCGGTGTCGGTCTCGGAACCGAGAGCATCGAACAGGCCTACATCGTGTCGGTCAACGCATCGACCAAGACGATCGTGCTCGACCGCGCTTTGAACAACGACCACGCCGCCGGCGAGGGAGCGGGCGTCGAATGGGTTCGCTACCGCTGGTACGCCGATGCGTTGCTGGACAACATCTTCTGGCACGACCACGTCGACGGCATCCACGGTTGGGGCCATGGCGGTGTCGGCATGTTGATCGTCGAGCCGCGCAACTCGACGTACCACGACCCGACCACCGGCGCCGAGGTTCGCTCGGGAACGGTTGTCGACATCCGCTCGCACCCCGAGGTCGACGGAATCGTGCATCCGCTCGCTCCAGGGCTCGTTGAGGGAAGCTTCCGGGAAATGGTCATCTGGACCTTGGACGACAACCCGGTGACCGACTCGACCATCAACCTTCATGCAGCACCATGGAGCGATCGCGGAACTGATCCGTCGTTGCGGTTCAGTTCCTACAAGTGGGGCGATCCTGGGACTCCGCTCTTGCGGGCCTACCCGGGCGACCCGGTCGTGATCAGAGCCGTTCACGTCGGACCGACCATCGACAGCTTCCGCGTCGACGGTCACAACTTCTACGTCGAAAAACGTTCCCGAGATGCTGAGACCGGCGCGATGTACAGCCGAGTCACCGACACCATTCACAGTGGTGTGTCCGAGCGTTACACGCTGATTCTCGACGGCGGCGCCGGAGGCATCAACAAGCAGCCCGGCGACTACCTGTACCACAACGGCATCGCTCGGCGCTTCCGGCAAGGTGCGTGGGGAATCATGCGAGTGCTGCCGAAAGGTTCACCTGGTCTGCAGGCCCTGCCGATGTACAACAAGCCTGCCGGCACCTTTGTGCAACCCGCGGTGACCGGCGGGCGACCCCCGGTGACCACTGATCCAGGCAATCCGTGCCCGGCGGGCTCGACACCGAAGGCCATAGCGATCAGCGCCGTCGACGTACCCAACAGTGTGCAGGGCACCCCCGGCAGCGGAGGAACCAGCACGAGCGTGACGGGCGTGATCACCGCGGCGTATGTGCTGACGTCGAATGCCGCGACCGCCAGAGCCACGGGCGTGACCGAACCACTGGTTGTTCACATCAACGTCGATGACTGTCTGACCGTGAACTTCTCCAACATGCGACTGACGGCTCGGGCCAGCCTCAATGTCGGTGAGCTCAGCAAGTCCGGCGGTTCGTCTGGCGTCAACGTTGGCTTCGATCCGGAACAGACGGTGCTGCCAGGCAAGCAACAGACGTACAAGTTCTACGCCGAGAGCGAGTCGATCGAGGCCGCGCAGTTCAGCGACTTCGGTGGTGACGCCACCGGCAGGATCGGGCTGTACGGCGCGTTCGTGGTTCACGGAAAGGGCACATGGCTCACCAGCCCGACGACCGGGCTGCGAACCATGACTGGCGCCATCGTCGATGCCCATGTGCCCGGCAAGCCGGGCTACCGCGACGACACGCTGTTCTTGCAAGACACGGATCCGCAGATCGGAGCCGATTTCATGCCGTACCCACTGAAGGTCGACGGGTTGACGCTGATCAATTACAAGAACGCCGGTCGGCGGACGAACGACTTCAGCGGCACCGTGGCCACGCCACTGTTGCAGGCCTACGTCGGCGATGCGATGCGAATCCATGTGCTGTCGACGCCAGGCTCCGAGCAGCCACACGCCTTCCGCGCAGGTGGCCTCAGCTGGCTACGCGATGCGTACATGCCCCATTCGCAGGAAGTAGCGACGCAAGGTTTGGCGCCGTATCAGGGCATCGATGTACACATCATCGGCGGTGCCGGTGGACGCGGTTCGCAGATCGGTGACTTCTTCTACGGCGACAACCGCAGGCCCTTCACCGAGGGTGGCATGTGGGGTGTCATCCGGGTGCTACCGACGCCGACATGCGCCGCAATCGCTCCGATTCGCCAGCTCGAAGGTGCGGCCTGCGCCTAAGCCGGGACGGGCACGAGCCCCACCTGCCGTCAGTCATCTTCTGGTGGCAGGTGCTTCGTGGCCCACACGGCCGCTTGCGTGCGGTCGGAGACGCTGATCCGCTGGAACAGGCGGCCGCAGTGCGACTTGACCGTCTTCTCACTGATGCCCAGTTCGCGGCCGATCTGCTTGTTGCTCTGGCCGCCGACGATCAGGCGCAGGATCTGGCGCTCGCGTTGCGTCAGCGATGCACCCGAGTTCGGTTGGCTCGAGGCACTTCGGATCAATTGAGCTGCCACAGAGGGGCTCAGGGGAGCGCCACCGTTGACCGCGGCGCGAATGCCGGCGACCAAGACCTCGGGCTCGACATCTTTGACGAGGTACCCGCGGGCACCGGCGGCGAGCGCAGCGGTGACCTGTTGCGGTTCCTGAAATGTCGTCAGGGCGATCACGGCGATCTCGGGATTGCTGGCGGCCAGTATGCCGATCGCAGTGATGCCGTCGACGATGGGCATCTGCAGATCCATCAATACGACGTCGGGTGTCAACCCGCGAGCGAGTTGCAATGCCTCGCGTCCATCGGATGCCAGCCCGACCACCTCGATGTCAGCCTGCGCGTCGAGCAGTTGTGACAGGCCAGTACGGACCAGCGAATGGTCGTCCGCCAACACGATGCGAATCATCGATTCTCCTCTAATTCAAGATGCACGGTAGTGCCTGACCCCGGCGCGGAGTCGAC
>JAYTZE010000459.1:0-3224 GCA_043742385.1 Ilumatobacteraceae bacterium | reverse complement strand
CAGAACGCCATCGACCGCTCGCCCCCTGGCCCTGCGAGCACGTTGAGGTAGTACATCGGGTACCCGGGCGCGGCGATGCACGGGCCGTGGTAGCCGCGTGGCACGCAGAACACGTCGCCGTCGTGGATGACCACGTTGACGTCGATCGAGCCGTCGAGCGTGTACGTGCGGTGCATGCCGAAACCATCGGCGGAGTAGTCGCTGGTGCCTGCCGCGCCGATTCGGAAGTAGTAGATCTCCTCGTTGTTGACCGGACATTCCGGCGAGTCGTCGTGGCGGTGCGGCGGATAGCTCGACCAGTTGCCGTCGGGCGTGATCAGCTCGACGCACATCAACTTGTCGGCGTGCGGCCACGCCTCCGGGCTCAGGAAGTTGTTGACCTGGCGCGTGGCAGGACCCGCACCGCGAAGCTCGACCGCCACGTTGTCGGCGGAGCCGTATCGGGCTTCGAGCCGCCGATCACAGCGCGCCGTGGCGATCGCCACTTCCCCACCGTCGCGCGCCGAAACGACCACGGTGGCGCCGCGCGGGGCATAAGCGAAATCCGTCACCCGATCGAACACCGAGACCCGGCCGTCGAGGTGAAGAAGCTCGCCATCGATGGTGACGTCGACGTTGGTCGCCGACAGCGGCAGTACGACTGCCTCACTGTCGCCGAGATCGATAGAGCGCTCTACTGCTGGTGCCAACAAAATGACAACGAGACCCGAAAATGTCCAGCCGGCGTCGTCGGGGCTCAGCGAAACAGCGAGATCACCGTCGGCGAGCGTACCGGCGGGTCGATGGAGTGATGAGCTCATTGCCTGTCCTTTGCGGCCTGCTGTACCAAGTCTGCTGCGCGCGCCACGGCACCTGCAACGTCGCCAGAAGCGGGATACAACAACGACCGTCCGATCACGAGACCGCGCACTGTTGGTTGATGCAGTGCAGCCTCCCACAGTGCAAACGTTGCCTCGGGATCGGGACCCGGTGCTCCCCCGAGCAGCAGCAGAGGCTGTGTAGTGACCTTGGCAACCGTGGCGATGTCGGCCGTTGCCTGGATTTTGAGCCACGTGTAGGCACTCGACCCACCCAATGCCGCACTGACGCCCACAGCTTTCACCAAGGCCAGCGGGTCGGTGTCCCATACCGCCTCGCCCTTGTCGTTCTTGGTGTATGGGATGGGCTCGACCATGGCCATCATGTGCGCGTCGTTGAGTTCCTGCACCGCGAGCGCAGCGCCGGCGAGCGTGGGGATGGTGCCGGCATCGTTGTAGTCGATTCGCAAGAGCAATTTGCCGGCGTCGAGGCTCGAGGCCAGAAGATGCGCCGTATCGAACGCGGTGAAGCGGTCGTCCATCGTCCAACTGGCACCTGCGAGGCCGCCCCGATTCATGGTGCCGACCGCAACCTTGTCGTGGAGTGCGCCCAGTAGGGCCAGATCGTCGATGATCTCGGCGCTCGCCAGTACCCCGTCGACCCGTGGGTGTTCGAGAGCGGTGAGCAGGCGGTCGAGCATCGAATGTCGGTCGGCCATCGCCAGCGGATCGTCGTACAGGCCGACCATTGCACGCGCAGTGTGATCCGCAGCGACGATGAACAACATTCCGTCCTGGGTCAGCGTCGACCGCCGTCGTCGACCAGCAAGCGCTTCGGCGATTCTGTGGGGTGCGCTGACCCGAGTCTCGGTCAGCGATGCGAATGTCTCGCTATCCAGCAACACGGCGGTCCTCCAAGACTTCCTCCACCTCGGCCAACGTCGGCATGGCGTCGGAGCACAGCAGACGTGACGCGACGATTGCGCCGGCAACATTGCAGTACTCGACGATGCGCACCGGTTCCCATCCAGACAACAGCCCGTGCGCCAGCATTCCGCCGAAGGCGTCGCCAGCGCCAAGGCCACTGACAACCTCGACGAAATGCGGTGGAACGACCGTGCTGCCCAGCGATGTCGCCACCATCACCCCTTCGCCGCCCATCTTGACGACGGCCAGCTCGACCCCACGCTGCAGCAACCGACGTGCCGCCTCAGGTGGGTCGCCCGACCCCACAGCGACCTCACACTCGGTGCGGTTGCCGACCGCAACAGTGACGTGATCGAGCACCGGGCTGAGGTCGGCCGTTGCCTCGTCGCGACCGCCCGGCCAGAAGTTGGCTCGGTAGTCGATATCGAACACGACGTGCGCCTTGCGAGCGCGGATCGAGAGCAGCTCCCAGCACGCATCGCGAGCAGGGGCCTTGCTGAACCAGGCCCCGGTCAACCACAGGATGGGTACGTCGACGACGGCCTGTCGATCGATCTCGGAGATGTGCAGAGTCTGATCCGGGCCCATCGGGTACCGGTACATCAGCAGCTGCGGATCCTCCGGTGGATCCATCGCCGCAAACGCGAGCGGTGTCGGCATCGAGGGATGCGTTGACACGTATCGGGTGTCGACGCCGAACAGTTCGAGCTTATGGCGCACGTATTGACCGAACGGGTCGTCGCCAACCTTGGAGAACACAGCAGCGCGACGACCGAGGCGCGCTGCGGCGATCGCCACATTGGTGGCCGATCCACCGATCGACTTGGTGAACGTCTGCGGGTCGATGAAGCTGGCACCGGCCTCATTGGCGTACAGGTCAACGCAGATGCGGCCGACCGTGATGACCTCGAGGGTGGTGCCGGAGGGTGCGGTCATCGAGCGTCAGCGGATACCGATCTCGTGCTCGAGCTGCTCGAGCTCCGCCCCACCCGCCATGAGACGAGTGAGCTCGGTGCGCGAGATTTCGTCCTTCGCGAAGTCGCCCAGGCTGTGCCCGCGGTTGAGGAGCAGGAACCGATCGCCGACGGGGATGGCATGGTTCGGGTTGTGAGTGATGAAGATCACGCCAAGACCGCGATCAGCGGCGGCGCGCGTGTACTTCAGCACCACACCGGATTGCTTCACGCCAAGCGCCGAAGTTGGCTCGTCGAGGATCAGCACTCGCGCTCCGAAGTACACGGCTCGGGCGATGGCCACTGATTGCCGTTCACCACCCGACAACGTGCCGACCGGCTGGTCGACATCGCGCAGGTCGATGCCCATCTTGGCCATCTCCTCCTTCGCCGTCTTCTTCATGAATGCGGTGCGCATGAGGATGCCCGCGTGCATGGGCTCGACGCCGAGGAAGAAGTTGCGCCAGATCGACAACAGCGGCGCCAAGGCGAGATCCTGGAACACCGCGGCAATGCCGGCATTGCGGGCGTCGCGCGGCGTGGTGAA
>JAYTZE010000458.1:0-3225 GCA_043742385.1 Ilumatobacteraceae bacterium | reverse complement strand
ACATGGCCATGATCGCCAGCACGATTGCGAATGGCGGCGTGATGATGAAGCCCCACGTGGTCGATGCCACGCTCGACCACAACGGCGGAGTACTGACTCGCACCACGCCATCGGCATGGAAGACGCCGATCACGGCGGCGACGGCTGAGACACTGACCACATTGATGATTGGCGTCGTCAATCAGGGAACTGGCACGGCGATGGCACTCGAAGGTGGCATCCAAGCCGCGGCAAAGACCGGTACGGCACAATTGAACGTGACCGGGCCCGAACGATCGAACGCATGGATCATCGGTTTCGCGCCTGCCGTGGACCCGCAATATGCCATTGCTGTGGTGCTGAAGGGCGGCCCCGACGACGAGGTCAGCGCGAGCACCGGCGGAAGATTGGCGGGTCCAATCGCCAAACAGGTACTCGATTATCTGTTCGCCAACCCGGGTGCGCCAGGTGGTTGAGACACGGGTGACGTTAGATAAATGGCGATGCGTGGGTAACCTCGTGACGCGTTCGACGCGCAAGAAAGCAGCGTAGGCAGCACGTGACAGACAACGGCGAGCGGACGGTACTCAACGACCGCTACGAAATCCAACAGCGCATCGGGCGGGGTGGCATGGCCGACGTCTTCTTGGCGCGCGACCTGTTGCTCGACCGCCTGGTGGCCATCAAGGTGCTGTTTCCCGAGTTCGCCACCGACCCGAACTTCGTCGAGCGCTTTCGCCGCGAGGCCCAATCCGCCGCCAACCTGACCCACCCCAACATCGTTGCCGTGTACGACTGGGGCAAGTACGCCAACACCTACTTCATGGCGATGGAGTATGTGCAGGGCCGCACGCTCGCCGACATCCTGCGCGCCAACGGCCACGTCAATTCTGTGCAGGCGGCCGAGATCGCCAACGAGGTCGCTGCCGCGCTCGGAAACGCCCACGCCAGCGGCGTCGTGCACCGCGATATCAAGCCGGCCAACATCTTGATCGGCGGCAACGGACAGGTGAAGGTTGCCGACTTCGGCATCGCCCGGGCGATGAATGCGTCGAGCGAGAACAACCTCACCCAGGTCGGTTCGGTGATGGGCACAGCTACGTATTTCTCGCCAGAGCAGGCCCAAGGTGCGCAGCCCGATCCGCGCAGCGATCTCTACTCGCTCGGCATCGTGTTGTACGAGATGGTTGCCGGCAAGCCGCCGTTTGCCGGAGAGAATCCGGTCAGCATCGCCTACAAACAGGTCCACGATCTACCGCAGCCGCTGAATCAATTGGTCGCCGATGTGCCACGGCCGTTCGAGGCGATTGTCGCCAAGCTGTTGGCCAAGGATCCGAACATGCGCTACGCCAACGCCGAGGCGTTACGCGACGACCTGCGCCGGTATCGCAGCGGTGAGCCGGTGTTGGCGTTGGCTTCTGTCGCGGCCGCTGCTTCGGCGCCACCACTGCGCACCGGTGACACCGGGTCTGCGGCCAACGTCACCCGGGCGATGCCACGTACCGTTGCAAATCCCGCACAGGGCGCCACCACGGTGTTAGCTCGAACCGCGGTGTTGCCGCAGCAGCAGCGTGGCCCTGCCCGCAACAACTGGTATGGCGTCGCCGCGTTCATTGCGTTGCTGGCGCTGGTTGCCGGCGGAATCGTGCTGTTCAACGTGCTGAAGAACGACGAGAAGGCCACGTCGTTCGCCCTTGACGACGTGGTCGGTCTGCAGCTCGACGTGGCGACAGCGGCGTTGGAGGACGCCGGATTGGCGTTCAACCCGGTCGAGGAACCAACGGAGGGCGCCGTTGAGGGCGCCGTCATTCGCACCGCACCCATCGCCGGCACCATCGTCACGACGGGCCAGGCGATCGATGTTTTCTACAACCCGATCAAGTCGCCTGTACCGATCCCTGATGTGAAGGGTATGACCGTCGAGGAAGCCACCAGCGCCTTGGCCGGCGCTGGCTTCACCGTGTCACCCGACACGGTGTTCGTGGTCGATTCCACGCTCGAGCCAGGCCGGGTGTTGAGCACCAACCCTCCATTCGGCGAGGCAGCGGTGCAAGGCACGGCGATCATTCTGACCGTCTCGAAGGCTCCCGATCAGGTCGGGGTTCCCGACGTGACCGGCCAGACCGGTGAAGCGGCAAAGGCCGTCCTCGAAGCCGAGCCGTACACATTCGTCGTCACCATCGTGACCGAGCCGAGTGCCGACGTGCCAGCCAATACGGTGCTTCGAACCGACCCTCCCGTCAGCACGCCGCTCGCCAAGGGCTCGCCGATCAATGTCGTCGTGTCTGCCGGCCCGGCCAAGGTCAGGGTGCCGCCGGTCGAGGGGCTCACCGAGGCTGCCGCCCGCAATCAGCTCACGCAGCGAGGTCTGGTCGCCAACGTCGTACTCGTGACCGTCGCCACCGGCTCGGCGCAGGATGGCATCGTCATCTCGCAGAGCATCCCATCGACCGAAACGGTCCTGCCGGGAACGACCATCCGGTTGCAGGTGGGCAAGGCTGCCGTACCACCGACGACCACGGTCCCGCCAACCACCGTGCCACCGACAACCGCTCCGCCAACCGCCGATCTGTCGATCACCAAGACCAGCAGTTTCTCTGGGTCAACCGTGACCTACACCATCATCGTCACCAACGCGGGCCCGTCGGCGGTGACCTCGGCGCGCGTGAACGACAACGTGCCCGACCAACTCACTTCTGTGAGCTGGACCTGCGTCGACGATCCCGGGGCTAACTGTCCGGCAAGTGGCAGCAACGACATCAACAACGTCGCGGTCGACCTACCGGTTGGCGGTTCCGTCACGTTCACCGTGACCGGAACGCTCGGCGGGACATCGCCGGTGACCCTGTCCAACATGGCGACTGTCGCGACACCGAGCGGGGTGACCGATCCGACTTCCGGGAACAACTCGGCCACGGACGAAAAGACCTTCAATCCCTCGGGGCCCTAGTCGGTGTCAAGGAAGTTGCGCAGCAGGTCGTGACCAACTCCCGTGAGGATGCTCTCGGGATGGAATTGCACGCCCTCGATCGGTAGGTCGCGATGTCGAAGGCCCATCACCACGTCGCCTGAGATAGCCGTGACTTCGAGACACTCAGGAATGGTCGCCGGATCGATCACGAGGCTGTGGTAGCGAGTGGCCGTCAGCGGCGACGGCAGTCCACGAAAAACGCCAACACCGCTGTGTTCGATGGGTGAGGTCTTGCCGTGCATCAGCGTCTGTGCGCGAACGATCGAGCCGCCATA
>JAYTZE010000457.1:0-3226 GCA_043742385.1 Ilumatobacteraceae bacterium | reverse complement strand
CGCGATGTCGCTCGGATCCGCGATCGCGGTGTCGACATCGCCCGACGCAGCGGCGTGCATGTCGACTTCGACGAGATCGCTGCGGAACACACAGGTTCAACCATCGCGCTCGCGTTTCCAGACCGCGTCGCCGTGCGGCGCCGACAACCGGGGCAGTTTCAGATGCGCACCGGTACCGGCGCTTGGGTGGCGGCTACCGATTCGTTGGCGAACGATCAATTCATCGTCGCCGCCGAGCTCGACGGCAATCGCAGCAGCGCTCGCGTCCGCATCGGTGCGGGCATCGAGGCCGCCGAATTGATCGCCTCACTGGGTGAGGATGTCGAGCGGCAGCAGGTGCTCACCTGGGACAAGCAGCGCGACGACCTGATGTCGTATGCGACGGTTCGACTTGGGTCGATGTTGCTCGACGAGCAGTTCCGGCCGCCGCTGCCCGGTGACGAGACAGTTGTGGCGCTTCTCGAGCGAGTGCGGGCCACGCGTTTGGGTGTGCTGAACTGGTCGAACGGTGTCCAGCAACTTCGACAGCGTCTCGCCTTCGCCGCTCTGCACCTCGGCGATGATTGGCCGGCGGTCGACGACAAGACACTGCTCGGCACCTTGACCGACTGGCTGGCGCCCTTCCTGCAACGGGCGACGAACCGTTCCGACCTTGCCGCTATCGACCTCGAAATGGTGCTGACCACCATGCTGTCGTGGGACCAGCAATCCCAACTGACAACGTTGCTACCCCCCACGCTGCTGACTGCCGCCGGCCGCACTGTCGAGATCGATTATCAGCGCGACAATCCGACGGTGTCCGTTCGCGTGCAGGACATGTTCGGCACCCTGACTCACCCGATGATCGCCGACGACATACCGCTGACCATCGAGCTGCTCTCGCCGGCAGATCGACCCATCCAGATCACCAACGACCTCCCTGGATTCTGGTCTGGTTCGTGGGTCAAGGTCCGCAAAGAACTTGCCGGAAGGTATCCAAAACACCAATGGCCACTCGACCCGTCCACTGCGGCTCCGAAGCGGTTGAAAGGTCATCCATCGGAGTAGCTCGAAAGCGGCGGCCTACGGAGCAGCCGGAGGCAACTCCAAGAGATCGATGGGCGACAACTGAACCGCAGGATCCGGCGGTGCCTGCAACGCAAGTGCTTCGGCGGCTCTGGCCTTGATGCCCGCGGCGCCGAGCTGCGTGCGCACATCGGCCGCAAACGTTCGCAAGTCGAAGAAGCTGTAGCGGCCGTCCGCGCTCACCGTCGCAGGGCCGGCCAACGCGGCAATCTCAGACTCCTCGAGCTCCCGCTCCTCGACCGTGTAGCCGGCGCGGTCCACGACGATGCCGGTGAAGCCGATCGCAGCGACCGAGGTCATCCATTCCGTCGCTGGTTGCGTTTCGAGGACCTTCGGATAGTCGGGCTCACGCCCGCGCATGTAGCCGAAACTCCAGTTGAGGCTGGGTTGGAAGATGTAGCCGGCAGCAAGTTCGAACTCGCCGACCCCACGCCGTGGTGGTGCCTCGGGGAACGGCTGATAGGGGAGGTTGAAGACTGCGGCGCCTGCGCCAAGCCGGTCGCGTACGGTCGCGAAAAAGGTGCTGTCGCTCGTGTACTGGGCATGGATCGCCTGGTAGGGCGGAGTGTCCTTGCCGCCTTGGTCGACAAAGGCGATCACGAGGACCAGCACCGTAAGCGCGATGGGCGCGAGAGCGGTCCGCCGGGGACGCGACGCCCATCGGCGCTGCAGCCAGGAACTGCATCGGTCCATGGCCATCACGAGCCCGATGACAGCGAACCAAGCGATGACCACCGAAATGCGGTTCCATGCCCGAATCTCTCGCAGACCGGCCGCCGACAAGACAAACGAGAAACCCCCGGAAGCACCAACGAGCATGCACACGATCGAGAACAGCGCGAGTCGGCTGACGAGCAACTCAGCCGCGCTGTCGGTGGGCCTGCCATCCACGAACGCATCCGAACGACGGCTCGCTAGGCGTCCGACACCATACACGAGGATCACACCCAGCGAGACAGCCGCGAGCAATCCGAGTTGTTGACCGGATTCCGAGTGGAAGACGACGTTTCTTCCCAGGACCCTCGTGCTGCCGCGTTGGAGCACGTCGATTCGATGCCCCTCGCGGGGGACAAAGAGTTGATAGATCTTCAAGCCGTACAACTGTGTCTCGAACGGTGATCGATGGGCGACCGCAGTGTTGGCCCCGTGTCTGAGGTAGTTCAGCAAGGTGGGACTGACGTTGACGATGAACGCGACGAAGCTGACTCCCACGATCAGTGCCGCAGAGCCGAGGGGCCTCCACTTGCGACCATTCAGTGCGTGGTACCCGGCCGCCAGACAGATCAGCATCATCGAGAACACGAAGTAGTAGGGACCGGTCGAGGCCAGCGCGATCGCGGCGACAACCACCAGCCATGTTCGACGCGACCGAAGGTCGAGGCCGCGCCGGCCGTCGGATCTCAGCAGGGGAAGCGGCTCGTCGAACATTGCCAATGCGATCAGCACGCCGACAGGAATCAACTCGTATCCGCTCAGCAGCAAGTGCCCGGTGCCGCGCAGGAAGTGATACGGCGTGAACGCGTAGACGAACGCACCTGCGCCCGACGCGATCCGCGAAAATCCGAGCCGACGCAGCACCAGATGCGAGACGAACGCGACCGCGGCAAAGGTGGCTACGAAGAAAACGTTGACCGCTGAGGCTGGGCCGCCGGTGAGCACGGCGAACAGTCGGAGCGCCAGCAGATGCAGGTTGTCGGCGCCGTGGGGGAGGTCTGCGAGGTCCTGGCCGAACGGCCAGCCGAGGTTGGGGTTGTGGAGATAGCTGCCGTTTTCACCCAGGCCGCGCGCGAGCATCAGGTAGAAGTCGGCATCGCCGCCCCGAACCCACGGCTCATCCCACGCAGCCCGCCACAACCGCATGTGAACCACTACGGCTGCTACTGTGCCCATCGCGACGACGCCGCCCTCGCCGAGCATCGTTCGCCATTGCGCCGACGGGCGAGCTGATTTCACGGCGTGATGGTAACCGACCACATTGCGTGGAACAGGCGACGCGTATCTAACGTTGACGCCGAAGAATCTCCCCTTCACCACACCCCAAGGAGACGGTCATGGCATCGAGGTCAACAAGCAAGGCGAGTCCGGCCCAAAAGAAGCCGGCCCAAAAGAAGCCGGTCCCGAAGGTCGGGGCAAAAAAGGCGGGCAAGACGAAGCGAGCGCA
>JAYTZE010000456.1:0-3227 GCA_043742385.1 Ilumatobacteraceae bacterium | reverse complement strand
GCGTCGCGTCGCCCGCCAGCTTCCACACTGTGGCTGCTGGGCGATGGATGCGAATCTGGTGGCGAATCGAGCCGAGTGTCATGGTGCGTTCCGACGGTAGCGCTAGGTCAATTCAGCCGGGCAGTCGATCGCCAGCTCCTATCCTTGACCGATGCGCCCGTCCGAGCCGCTCAACGACGACATCCGCTTGCTTGGGCGAACGCTCGGCGACGTCATCGCCGACCAGGCCGGCAGCGCCACGCTGGATCTGGTCGAGGCTATCCGCCGGGCCGCGGTCGGCGACCCGGACCCGGCACGCCTCATCGAGTTGCTCGATCCGCTGCCCATCGGCGATTCGCTGCACGTCATCAGGGCCTTCAGCTATTTCGCAATGTTGGCCAACATCGCCGAAGACACCGACCACGCCCGGCGTCGTCGGGCGTTGGTGCAGAGCGGTGCAGCGCCCCCGGCCGGCACGCTGCTGCGGACGATCCAACTGATCAACGACGCGGGCCTCGACGCCGACGAGGTGCGTCGCGCCGTGGCTGCCAGCGATGTCGTGCCAGTGTTGACCGCGCACCCGACGGAGATACGGCGGCGCACCATTCAGTCGATCCAAACGGCCGTCGCGTCGCTGATGGAGCAGCGCGATCGGCTGGAGATGAATCATGTCGAGGAGGGGGAGTGGCGTGACGAACTGTGGCGGCAGATCGTCACGCTGTGGCAGACCGCCATGCTGCGGCTGACGAAGTTGCGGTTGCGCGACGAGGTCAACGATGCGATGCGGTACTTCGAGCTGTCGCTGCTCTCGCAAGGTCCGATGCTCAACGCGGCGGTGAACGCAGCCTTCGGTCAGCGTCCTGATCGCGAGCGGCCAATGCTGCGGATCGGCTCGTGGATCGGTGGCGACCGCGACGGCAACCCGTTCGTGACTGCCGAGGTTCTGGCCGGCACATTTCAGCAACAGGCGTCGTTGGTGCTCGGCCATCACTTGCACCAGCTGTGGCGCCTGGCGGAAGAGCTGTCGATGTCGTCGCGACTGGTCACGGTCGATCCCGACCTCATGCGGTTGACCGAGGAGGCCGCCGATACGTCGCCGTATCGGCTCGACGAGCCGTATCGCCGGGCGCTTCGAGGCATGCACGCCCGCTTGGCGGCGACCGCTCACAATCTGATTGGGAGAACGCCGGGCAATCCGCCAATCGGTCAGCGTCGGCCGTACCAGACACCGTCGGAACTGCTGGCCGATCTCGATGTCATCGATGCCGCCCTGCGCCAGCACGGCGCCCAGGCTGTGGCCCATGGCCGGCTCACGGCCCTTCGCGGTGCGGTAGAGACCTTCGGGTACCACCTGGCGACGGTCGATCTTCGGCAGAACTCAGCGATCCATGAACAGGTGGTCGATGAACTGTTGCGGATCGGCGGAGTCTGCGCCGAATATCTGGAGCTGGACGAACGTGGTCGTGTCGAGGTGTTGTCGGCCGAGCTGGCGACCGCTCGCCCGTTGCTGGGCGTCGACTCGGTGGTCACCGAGCTGGCCGGCAACGAGCTGGCCATCTTGCGTCAGGCGGCCAGCACGCTGCGCACCTTTGGGCCCAACGCAATCGAGAACTACATCATCTCCAAGTGCGAATCGGTGTCCGACGTGCTCGAAGTCGCTGTCCTGTTTCGCGAGGTCGGTCTCTTGCGATCCACCGCAACATCGGTTGCGCCCACCGCACTGGCTATCGGCATCGTGCCGCTCTTCGAGACCATTGTCGATCTGCAGCGGGCGGCCGATGTCGTTGATGCCCTGTGGTCGCATCCGCGATATCGCGAGTGGCTCGACCACCGCAACCGCCTGCAAGAAGTCATGCTCGGGTACTCCGACAGCAATAAGGACGGCGGCTACCTCGCCTCGAACTGGGCGTTGTACCGCTGCCAGGAAGGCTTGGTGGAGGTTGCACAACGTCACGACGTGAGACTGCGGCTCTTCCACGGACGCGGCGGCACGGTGGGTCGTGGTGGCGGATCCAGCTATCACGCGATCATTGCCCAGCCGTCGGGCAGCGTGCAGGTGGGACTGCGCATGACAGAACAAGGGGAGATGATCAGCGCCAAGTTCGCGGATCCCGAGCGGGCCCGCCAGAACCTCGAGGCATTGGTTGCCGCATCGGTCGAGGCCACGGTGTTGCACCGGTGGCAGGCCGATCACGTGGATCCGCGCTTCGTGCGCATCGCCGACGAGTTGGCGTCAGCGTCGCAGTCCGCCTACCGGCGTCTGGTGTACGACACTCCCGGCTTCGTCGACTGGTTTCGGGCGATCACGCCGGTGGTCGAACTATCGACCATGAACATCGGGTCACGTCCAGCGTCGCGAACGAACTCGGGCAGCATCGAAGACCTTCGTGCCATTCCGTGGGTGTTCAGCTGGAGCCAGTGCCGGCTGATGCTGCCCGGCTGGTTCGGCGTCGGGTCGGCCGTGGCCGAATGGGTCGGCGACGATCAGGCCAGATTGGCCGAGCTGCACGAGATGCACGAACGGTGGCCGTGGTTC
The DNA here is from genome assembly GCA_043742385.1 of Ilumatobacteraceae bacterium. GTDB lineage: Bacteria > Actinomycetota > Acidimicrobiia > Acidimicrobiales > Ilumatobacteraceae > JAENVT01. Next base: position 712 of record JAYTZE010000456.1, on the reverse strand, counting down.
CGCACCGTGGTGTCGAACATGGCGCAGGTGCTGGCGAAGACCGATCTGACAATCGCCGCCCGCTACCAGACGCTGGCTGACGACATCGAACGCGCGGACGAGTTCTTCTCAATTGTCGCCGCCGAGCACGCCAGGGCTGTGTGGACGGCGCAGGTCGTCTCAGGTCACGACGATCTGTTGTACGACAATCCGGCGCTGGCTCGCGGTGTTCGCTATCGCATCCCCTACATCGCTCCGCTGAACCATCTGCAGGTGGCCCTGTTGCGGCAGTGGCGCGGCGGCGATCAAGCGGAGCTGGTGCAACGCGGTATTCACCTCGCAATCAACGGCGTTGCTACCGGACTGCGCAACAGCGGCTGACCGGCCTCCGCCAACCCCTCTCATCGCCGGGCTATCCAGGCGAGTGCGCCCGTGGCTGCTGCGACGGCGGTGCTGAACGACGCCTGCAGCAGATAGCCGCCGGTGGGGGCCTCCCAGTCGAGCATCTCGCCGGCTATGAACGTTCCCGGTAGGCGATGGAGCATGAACGAATCGTCGACCTCGGCCAGCCGCACACCGCCGGCGGTCGAGATCGCCCGCTCGATCGGCATGATCGCCTCGACGATCAATGGCACCGCCTTCACCAGCGTGGCTAGCGCAGTCGGGTCTGTCGGAATCCGATTGCCCGTCGCCTCTCGAAGCAGCGACGCCGAGACTGCTGTCAGTTCGATGG
>JAYTZE010000455.1:0-1502 GCA_043742385.1 Ilumatobacteraceae bacterium | reverse complement strand
TTGTCGGCAATCTCCCGTTCGATGGCTGCACGACCGATGAATCGCCGCGTCGACGTCGCCAAATCACGGAACATCCACGCGAAACCGAGTTCGAGCGGTGTCGAACATTCATGTTCGTTGAACGCGAAGCGGCTGGAGTGAAAGTCGACTCCGATCAGGATCAGGCCGGCCTCGATACGGGTCATCAGCAGGGCACTCTGCCCTACCGGCAGGACACCGCGCCCGGCGCATGCCTCGCTCAGCGTGTCCCACATTTCGATCGCTCCGTCGGATCCAACCCAGATCTCGTACCCCAGGTCGCCGGTGTAGCCGGTGCGCGAGACGTGTACCGGTACGTTGCCGATCTTGGCCGGTGCGTGGTGAAAGAAGCCCAGCGCGGCGATCTGCGGATCCAGCGTCGCCAGGATCTCGCGCGACCGTGGTCCCTGCACCGCCAACGATCCGTAGTCGGTTGATACGTCGCTGATCTCGACCTGGTCGTAACCGATGAGGTTTCGGAAGTAGGCAAGGTTCGGCTCGGCCGAGGTGAGGATGAAATCGTCGGCGGCGAACCTGATCACGACGCCGTCCTCCACGACGTAGCCACGCTCGTCGCACCACAACGTGTACTGCGCCTGGCCGTCGCGACACGCGGTGATGTCGCGGGCCAAGACGCCGCCCAGAAACTTGGCTGCGTCGCGGCCGCCGATTCGATACTTGTAGAGCGGCGATGTGTCGATCAGACCGGCCGAGTTGCGCACGGCAAAGTATTCGAACTTGTCGGACATCTGGTACTTCACGGCCGACAGGTAGCCCGACCAGTGCGACCACAGCTGCGTCTGATTCAGTGGGGCCAGGCGCTCATGGAACGGCGTCGTCAAGACCATGCACCCGATCGTAGACGGCTATTGGACAACTGCGCAATAACAGTTATCCTGACGACTGTGACGCGCCTCAGCCCGACCGCTCGCCGAGAAGAGATCGTGGCCGCAACACTGCGTGTCGCCACCACCAAGGGGCTCGCCAACACCACCGTGCGCGACGTCGCAGCCGAGATGGGTACGTCGAGCGGGTTGATCCATCACTACTTCACTTCGATGGACGATGTCCTGGCCGCTGCTTTCGAGGAAGCCGCCGGCGCGGATCTCGCCAAGACCGAGTCCGCAATGCGGGCTTGCGGCGATGCGGCCGAGCGGTTGTCGACCTTCTTCGCCTCGTACACCCGCACCGAGGAGTACCGCGCCTTTCAGATGTGGCTCGACGCATGGGCAGAGGCCAGCCGGCGCCCGGCACTCGGCGCAACGTCGCGACGGCTCAACGTGGCCTGGCAACGGTTGGTCGTCAGAACCATCTTCGAAGGTATCGATGAAGGCCACTTCGTGTGCGACGATCCCGATGCGACCGCGTGGCGGGTGGTGTCACTGCTCGACGGGTTGAGCCTGCAACTGGCAGCTCACCCTGGCGTGATCGAGCGCAGCGACGTGCTCGACTGGGCAATGACTGCGCTGGAGGCGGAGGTCGGC
>JAYTZE010000454.1:0-1503 GCA_043742385.1 Ilumatobacteraceae bacterium | reverse complement strand
GCCCGACAGCACCGCCTCGAGATCGGTGTCCTCGAAGGAGTCGCCGTAGATTTTTTCAACCAGGGGCTCGGCGTCGCCCGGAGTCAGTTCGGGAACGATCCGCCAACCGTCACTCCCCTTCGCAAGCTGATTGTCGGAGTGCTGGACCCAGATGACGCAGACATGGTCCCGCCTCGCTTTCGCGACAAGGGTTTGGACGTTCTTGACGACCGCATCGCGCCCGTGAGCCCCCGCGATGACGCCGGCCTGCATGTCGACGACGAGGAGTGCAGTGTTCGGCCGGCTCTCGAGCGTGGTCATGGCCTCCCCTCCATCGTGCCGGACTCCGCTTCCGTCCGCACCGCGACCCGGTCACACAAAGGCAGCCACTTGCTGCCGCCGTTTTTCCATTCCCAGTTGAAGGTCATCTTGTCGCCGCCGTCCTGCACCTTCACGGTGGCGCGCGTTTGCGCTTCGGTGAAGTTCCAGACGTCGCCGTCAACGCTCCCGGCGTAATCGGGGTGGTGGCCGGCGTTGTCGAACATGCGCGTGAAGTAGCCGCCCTCGGCCTCGTCGTAGCCCATGATCTCGGCGCCCTTGAACTCGTGCTTTCCCATCTGCGCATCCCAGCGGTGCAGCACGAAGAAACTGCCAGGCAGCCATTCGTAGCTTTCGTCGCTCGTCCACGTTACGCCCGCCGCACGCGGGTCGGCGGCATCCTGCCCGTCGCCGTAGGACGTTCCTTCGGCATGCCAATTGCCGATGAAGACCTCGAGGCGCTTGTGGGCCGCTGAAGGTTCGGGTGGCTTGGGGTTGGGTGTGCTCGTCATGTCATATCTCCTGTCGTGGTGATTGAAGCCGGGATGCGGCATTGGGGTTCGTCAACTTGATCAGTCCACGATCGAGCCGCACGTCATGTTCGCAACAGTTGCCGTCATCGGGCTCGCATAGTCAGACGCCATCAAGACCGCGACGTTACCGACCTCGGCGAGTGAAGGCGTCCGCTTCAGCAAAGTCTCTTTGGAAATCATCGCCGTCATCTCCTCACGCGCCTTGCCGAAACTGTCGTTCAAATCGTCGGCAAACGATTCAGGCGACCCGGCTGAGCGTATGCAGATGACCCGCACGCCCTGCGGCGAGAGTTCACTCGCCAGCGAGCGACACAAGCCTTCGATGGCAGCGCCTTCGATCCCGAATCCGCCAGCCGCGCTCGTTGGCCGCCATGCGCTCGATCGGCGATGTGGCGATCACCGCGAAGGTGGCCGCAATTCGACAATTCGTCGGGTCTCAGCTTCGCTGCTGTTCATGACAACTCTCCTTGGAGTGAGTGGGTAGATCAGGGCGGCTGGTGATGCTCGGCGTCTATTGCAACGACGAACGAGGTGCGGCGAAATCGACACTTCGCGCCAGCAAAGGCCAAACGCATTGATTGCGGTGTAGTCGGTTGATGGTTTTGCATCTGTTCGCCAGCGCACATTCCCTGGCAGATTGCTGACCTTCACCGCGTCGATCGACGGCTGCCAT
>JAYTZE010000453.1:0-3229 GCA_043742385.1 Ilumatobacteraceae bacterium | reverse complement strand
CGCCCTCCGCGGCCGTGAACGGGACGCCGTCTCTGGCCGCCCAACCGCCGGTGACGAACCTGGCTGCGAGCCCCGGAGCCGCGGGAAGCGCGGTACTCAGTTGGACCGCACCAGCTGGCTCGGCAACTCCCACCGGGTACACGGTCGGCGTCAGCCCGACTGTTCCCGGCGCGCCGTTCACCACCTTGGCGAGTCCCTTTACGGTGAGCAGCCTCGCTGCGGGAACGACCTACACGTTCACGGTGACGGCGACGTATGCCGCACCGGACACCGGTACCCCCGCTTCGGTGACGTTCATTGCGGTCGGTGCACAGGTGATCATCCAAGACATCACGGCGGTCCGGCCGGCTGGCGCTTTGATCCTCACCCAGCGGTGCGGCGTTTTCGGTGCGCTCAATGCGGTGTCGCTCAACGGCATTCCTGGATTCGAGGCAGGCTTCAGCGCTGCAGCGGCGTCCGTTGACACCGTTGGCACTGCGCCGACGACAGGAGCGAGCCCGGGTGGACCTGCTGACCCGCAGTTCCCCAACTACCCGTTCCCGTCGCCTGCTTCGTACCCAACTCACTGCAACGTCAATCTTGGGACCGGCTCGTTCGTCACCACCGGAACGCTCGCTGGTCAGTACTACTCGGCCGGCGGCAGGCTCAACCAGGTGACCGTTTCCGACAACCGTGACGCCAGTTTCGGCGGCTGGACGGTCAACGCCACGATGAGCAACTTCGTCAACGGCTCGAGCACGTTCAGCGGCAACAATCTCGGCTGGATTCCGCAGGTTGCGAGCAGCACGCCTGGCCAGACCGTGACCGTCGGTGCAGGCGTCAACCCGCTGACCACCCCCGGCCTCGCTGGTGGGAAGACGCTGGCTTCGGCTCCCGCCGGTGCTGCCACGGGCATCGCCAAGCTCGATGCCCGCCTCTTGCTGTTGATCCCTGTCAGTGCCGCCACCGGTACCTACACCGGAACGCTGACGCTCTCGGCCATCTGAGCCACACGAAAACCAACATCAGTCAACACCGAGTCGGTGGTGTGGGACAGCCGAGGCTGCCCCACACCACCCTCGGCGTTCCCGACCGCAAAGGTAATGACCAACGTATGAACATCAGGCGACGTCTCGTCCAGTGGGCCACCGTGACGGTGGCCTGTCTTGCGTCTGCGGTGCCTTCGCACGGCGCGGGCGCCACCGCTCCGCCGACATCCACTGTGCCCCCCGCTACGCCCGCTGCACAGCCGCCGCCGGACGACCAGAATCAACCACAGATCGAGGAGAGCTGGGCCTTGACGCCGGCCGCATCTGACGATCCCGACGCGGCGGGCAACCGCTCCGAACTGACCTACCTTGCCGACCCCGGCGCCGTGATCCACGATGCGGTGACCGTGTTCAACTTCGGCAACGTGCAGGAGAACTTCCGCATCTACGCCACCGACGCATTCAACAACGACGAAGGCCAGTTCGATCTGCTCCCGGCGGACCAGCCGCCTACCGATGTCGGAAGCTGGGTCACGTTCCCGCAGGAGGGGATCACCGTGCCGCCCGGCAAACAGGCAACCATTCCGATCACCATCACGATCCCGGTCGACGCCGGGGCCGGCGACCACGCCGGCGCGATCGTTGCGTCCAGTCCGACTTCGGGCACCGACGACGCCGGCAACGTCGTGACTTTCGATCGGCGCACCGGGTCGCGGATGTATATCCGTGTCAACGGACCGCTGACCGCCGACCTGGCCGTGGCCGACGTCGAGACCACCTATGACCACGCTGTCAACCCGCTCGGTGGGACGGCGCACGTGATGTACCGCATCGAAAACCGCGGAAATGTTCGTCTGACTGGTGCCGTGACACTGTCGGTCGCCGGCCCGTTTGGGATCGGCGAGAAGAACGTCACGGTGCGCGACCTCACTGAACTGCTTCCTGGCCAGGAAGTCACTCTGACCGCCGACATCCACGACGTTCCCCAGCTGATGTTTGGTGTCACCAGGGTTCGAGTCGAGACTGACGACGCCACCGGTGTTGGCGCCAACGCCTCCGAGAAGCGGGACGTCTCGTTCGTGCCGCCTCTGGTCTTGCTGCTGGCGCTGCTGGCGCTGCTGTTTGGTTTGTTCGCGTGGCGCCGCCTTCGACGGCACCGTGAGGGCGATCCAGGCGCGGAGTCGGCGCTGGTTGTGGAGCAGCGGCCTGGTCGCGTCCTCGAGGAACAGTCGACGTGACCGGAATCGCGCGCCATGCTGGACGGGCTGTGTTGCTCGCATTGGTCCTAACCGCGCTCACCTTCCCTTCCGTGGGCTGGGCCGAGCCCTCCATCAGCGGATCGGTCGTCTCTGTCGATCGCACCGATGTCGCTCCCGGCGAACGCCTCGTGGTGACGATCGATGGTTTCACTGCACGCGCAGTGACGATTGCGACCTGTGGCAACGAGGCCCGACGTGGTTCGTCGGATTGCAACATGGTCGAGAGCAAGGGCGTCCGAGTCGGCGAAGCGGGCACGCCGACTGTGACCCAGATCGGGGTGTTCGCGCCTCCCGTGGGGTGCCCGTGCGTCATCCGCGTCTCGAGTCAGAACAACGACGAGGTCGCTGTCACTCCCATCAACTTGATCGGACATCCGATCGACCCCGTTGTCGGCGGACCACGTCTCGATGACCCACTCGTGGCCGTGTCGATCAGCGCCCGAGCAACGCCACACGGGTTGATGGGCTGGATCGGGGCCAACCTCGGTGGCCGCGTCTCATACGAGGTCACAGTGACGGTAACGAACCTCACGACCGAACCGCTCCACCAACTGGAGCTGTCTGGGTCGGTCGGTCGCAGCGACGAGGACCAGCTGGCCACGTTCACCCTCGAAGATTCCATCGAGATCGGGCCGGGTCAGACCTGGAAGCAGGTCGCGCCGGCGGAAGTGCCGGCGCCGTCGGTGAGCAGTATCGAATGGCAGGTCGTCGCGTCGAGAGCCGGCCCAACGATCACTGCGACATCCACGACACGACACCGCCCTGCGCTGCTGTTGATCTTGGCGATGGTGCTGGTCGTCGATCTCTCGGTCCTCGTCATCCGCCACAGGATGCGGCGCCGTGCCGGTCGCGGGGCGGCCGGTGAAGGTGACGCTCCCGAGGACGGCAGGTCGGACGGCCAGCTATCCAACGACGATGCAATGGTCGATGCCGAGGAGGCCTACAAAGAGTTGGTGATGGCGGCCACGTGAAGGTGGGGCGCTATTGGACGACTAGCCGCAG
>JAYTZE010000452.1:0-6353 GCA_043742385.1 Ilumatobacteraceae bacterium | reverse complement strand
GCGATCAGTTCGACCAGCGCCTTGGCGTCGCCGTCGAAATGGCGCTGAACCAGAACTGCTACTTCCTCAGATGTTGCGTTCGTCCTCATGGGTGAACGAAACCACGGCTGGAGGTGCTAGGACCACGCTCATGTGCGTGCGGCAACACGCAACGTTGCGTGTTGATGTATCTTGGCATTCATTGCCCAAACCATTGCTCTCTTTGCCTCGCTTCCCGAGCGCGAACGCACCGCCCTCGAGGCGCGCTGTCGCCACCTGAAGATCCCCACGCAGGCGTACCTGTACCACGAAGGCCAGGCCGGCGATGCGGTCTATGTATTGGTCAGCGGGCGGATCGGGGTATGGAGCGGAGGCGAACGCGGCGACCCGGTGCTGCTCGCGATTCTCGGACCCGGCGAGATGTTCGGCGAGATGGCCATCTTGTCGAACGAGCGAGTACGTACGGCGACGACTCAAGCGTTGTCGAAGGTCGAGGTCATCCAGATCCTGCGCACCGATATCGAAGCACTGCGTCAACGATTTCCGCGGATCTCCGATGTGTTCATCGAGGCGCTCCTGCGCCTGGTGCAACGCTTGACCACACAGGTCAGCGAACTCTCCGAGCTCGACAGTTCGACGCGCCTGTATCGGCAGTTGTGGCGGCTGGGTGAGGTCTACGAGAAGCGCCGCACCGGAGCCGAGCTTCCGCTCAGCCAGCAACAATTGGCATCGATGACCGGCGTCGGGTTGAGGATCACCAACCGAGTGCTCAACGAGGCGCGTGCCGAGGGCATCCTCGAGACTGGCAAGAGGCGCATCGTGGTCAACGACTGGGCGATGGTACGGCGGCGGGCCGGTCTGCGCTTTCACCCCGGTTGACGTAGAGGCCCAGGTCAGCGCCTTGAGGAACGTAAATGACGTGGCTCAGGCGGCGTGGCAACTTCAACGTGACACCCCTTCCGTAAGATTGAGGTCACCATGACTCCGCCGAACGAGGTTGCCACGACCCAGCGTGTCGCGCTCGACCTCGACTCGCTGAACCCCGACCAGCTCGATGCCGTCGTGCATCGCGGAGGTCCGTTGCTGGTCGTGGCTGGTGCCGGATCCGGCAAGACACGGGTGCTCACACATCGCATCGCGCACCTCATCGACGAGGGCATGCCGCCGACGGCAATTCTAGCAATCACCTTCACCAACAAAGCGGCCGAGGAGATGCGCCACCGAGTTGCCCATCTGGTCGGCCCGGTCACCCGGGCGATGTGGGTGTGCACCTTTCACGCCGCATGCGTTCGCATCCTGCGAGCCAACGGCGATCGGCTTGGCTATCCACGCACGTTCAGCATCTACGACCAGGCCGATGCTCAACGCCTGGCCGGTTACGTCGTGCGCGATCTCAACCTCGACGCCAAACGCTTCCCGCCTCGCGCCGCGCACGGCCAGATCAGCCTGTGGAAGAACGAGTTGATCACACCGCAGCAGGCTGTCGAGCGGGCGGCCAACATCTTCGAACGCAAGCACGCCGACATCTACACCGACTACCAGGCTCGTCTGTTGAAGGCCGGTGCCATGGACTTCGACGATCTGTTGATGAAGACCGTCGAGCTGTTCAATTCTCACCCCGATGTCTTGGCCCACTATCAACAGCGGTTTCAGCACGTGCTGATCGACGAGTACCAAGACACCAACATGGCGCAGAACGAGCTTGCTTTGGCGCTCGCCCACGAACACGAGCAGATCACCATCGTGGGCGATCACGACCAAAGCGTCTACCGCTTCCGCGGGGCCGACTTGCGCAACATCTCGCAGTTCGAAGAGGCATTCGACAACGTCACCACGATCGTGCTCGACCAGAACTACCGCAGCACGCAAGCCATTCTCGACGCAGCCAACGCCGTCATCACCAACAACCCCGGCCGCAAAGACAAGCAGTTGTGGAGCGACCTGGGCACCGGCGAGCGGATCACCCGCTATCACGCCGAAGACGAAGGCGACGAGGCAACCTGGGTGGCCCGCACCATGCAGTCGCTGCAAAGCGATGCCACGTTCATGTGGAAAGAGATGGCCACCTTCTACCGCACGAACGCGCAGAGCCGTGTCGTCGAAGAAGCACTTATGCGGTTCGGCATTCCGTACAAGGTTGTCGGGGGCACCCGGTTCTACGATCGTCGCGAGATCAAAGACGCCATGGCCTATCTACGCGCCGTCGCCAATCCGGCCGACGAGGTCAGCGTGAAGCGAGTGCTCGGCGTGCCGAAGCGGGGCGTTGGCGAGTCGAGTGTCGCCAAGCTCGATGCGCTCGCAGCCAGCATGGGGACGACGTTTGTCGAAGCTATGCGGCACACCCACGACGCCGGCCTGACCGGGTCGGCGGCACGTGGCGTCGACTCGTTCGTACGGCTGCTCGACGACCTTTCCGTGCGAGTCGACGACGGGCCCGGCGACCTGCTGCAGGCAGCGTTGAACGACAGTGGCTACCTCGCCGAACTGGAGGCAGAGGGCTCGGTCGAATCCGCAGGTCGCATCGAGAACCTCGGTGAACTCGTGGGTTCGGCGCGGGAGTTCACGCGGCTCGACGAATTCCTCGAACAGGTGGCCCTCGTCGCCGACACCGACGATCTCGACGACGACAACCGTGTTGTGCTCATGACCCTGCATTCCGCCAAGGGACTCGAGTTTCCCGCCGTGTTCTTGATCGGCATGGAGGAAGGTGTGTTCCCTCACAGCCGGGCGCTCACCGAGCCGGTCGAACTCGAGGAGGAACGACGCTTGGCCTACGTCGGTATCACCCGCGCCCAGCAGCGGCTGTTCCTCGCCCACGCTTGGAGCCGACAGTTGTTCGGCAGCACCAACTACAACCCACCATCACGCTTCATCGACGAGATACCTGCCGAACTGATCGACCAGATCGGTGCAGTCAGCGGACGTTCCACCTACGGCCGGCAGAGCTATCGAGCCCGCGACGAATGGTCCAACCCGCCGCCATATCGCCGAGTCGACCGCAACGACGACGGCGAAGCCGACCGGCACCGCGATCGGGTGGTCGAGGCCGCACTCGTTGCCGGTCAGCGACCGCCGCAGCCATCGCCGTCGAATGCACAACTGATCGGCTTGCGGCTCGGTGACGATGTCGAACACCCCGCGTTCGGCGAGGGTGTGATCATCGACATCCGGGGACAAGACGACAAGGCCGAGGCCACGATCCGATTCCGCGACGCCGGAACCAAGCACCTGTCGCTCGCATGGGCGCCGCTGAAGAAGCTGTAATCGATGTCGAGGACCATTCACCACAGCGCTGAGACGTTGCACAAGCGACGGATGTTGACTCGTGCGTGGGCGAGCGTCGTGATCCTGTGGTCGGTGATCCGCACGATCATCATTTGGGCCGCGCTCGGCGACTATGGATTCAATCCCTGGATCTATCTCTGCATCGATCTGGTGTGCGCCACGATCGACGCCATCACCACGCCACGCATGGTGCTGTACTTCATCGACGACCGCTACAGGCTGGCGATCAAGTGGTTTGTGGTGTCCCTCGTCGCGTTCGTCATCCCCGACGTCTACATCTTCGTCGGCACGCGGTCGCTGCCCGGCCAGGTCATTGTGGTGCTGTGTTCGGTGATCTTCGTGATGTCAGCGCTTGCCGTCTTCAGCATCGTTCGCAAGATACGCAAGGGCCGCGCCGAACTGGGGCGCGCCGAAGCATCTGCGCCCCTTCACGGTCATGCTTGAATTGCGCCATGAAAGCAGCGATCCTCGTCGAAAGCCTGACCGGTAATACCTGGAAGGCGGGCGAGATGATCGCCGGCCAGTTGCAGCAAGCCGGTTGGGGCATCACCGCACTGGCTCGTGTTCGCCAGCCCGATTACGCAGCTGTGCAGGAGGCCGATGTGGTTCTCGTCGGTACGTGGATTCACGGGCTGTTCGTCGTCGGCCAGACGCCCTGGGCGCTCGGTGAATTGGCCAAGCTGCCGGTGATGAAAGGGAAGAAGGCCGCGGCGTTCTGTACGTACGCGCTCAACCCCGGCAAGTCGTTGCACAAGATGACCAACGTGCTCGACTCGCTGGGTGCCGAGGTGCTGGGCGGTCTGGCACTGCATCGGGCCAAGCTGCCCCAACACACCGAGGAGTTTGCTGCTCGCCTCGTCGAGCGCGCCAGCGAACTGGTCTGAACCTCAGCGACGATGACACTGAGCGTCAGCTCATAGAACGACCGTTGCTCAATGAGCTGACGCTGATGCTTCTTGACGCCAGAACTGCCGCTCGGCGCTCGTGGCGAGGAACCGGGCAGCCCCTTTTCGCTACGTAGCCTTCCGGGGCTGCCCGGTTCGACCGAAGCTGTTCGTTGAAGGTTTCTGATCGCGCCGGCGTATTAGGCGATCTGCTCGTAGGACAACAAGTTCCTACACGCGGTCGACAAGCTCACCTGTCGATCCAGAAAATGCCTATGTATGGCCAGGAGCGGCACCATCTCGACACAACATCGGGGGGGAATTGAGCTGAACTGTGCCCCTGAATCTCACCTTGCTGCCGAGCTCAGTCGGGGATCAGGTCGAGGGTCAAGATGCCGTCGGCGCTCACTACTGGCACGACACCAGCGGGAGGCAGCGCCAACCCGTCGACGGCAATCGTCCTGCCTTCGCAGTCCGTGAACTGGTCGGTGCGCTGCACTTGGGCGACCTTGCATGAGATCGGCCGATCGGCCGGGTGGCCGAGGTAGATCCGCCAACCCTCCATGGGATTGGTGCCGGCATGATCGAGCACGATCGACTTGTCGCCATCGGTTCCCAACAGATCGGGGAACAGCACCGGGCCGTCTTCGTCGATGATGGCCGAGTACCGTTCGACCGAACCGGGTCGGAACACGTTGCTGGCCAGGTTGGCCGTGGCTCCGCTTCCATTCTGGGCCACCAGGCTGGCGATGCCCCACAGCCCCAGCGCGAGCACAGCGAAAAAGCCGATGCCACCCAGCACGGGCGCGACGGCTCGAGCGAGTGGGGTACGTAGCTCTGGTCGTCGCACGACCACAGTGTGCCCCTCTGTGGCGATTGGAGCCAACCGCCGATGTGGTCGTATGGTTCGGGTTTCGTGAATCGCCCCTACCGCGTCGTGGTCGCCAAACCCGGTCTCGATGGTCACGATCGCGGGGCGAAGACCATCACCCGGGCCTTGCGCGACCACGGTTTCGAGGTGATCTACACCGGTTTGCACCAGACTCCCGAGCAGATCGCCGAGACCACACTGCAAGAGGATGCCGACGCGGTCGGGCTCTCGCTGCTCAGCGGCGCGCATCTCACGTTGTTCCCGCGTGTTATGAACGAGTTGCGCGTTCGCGGCCTCGACGAGGTGCTGGTGTTCGGTGGTGGCGTCATCCCCGACGCCGATGCACGTGAACTGCGGGCCCAAGGCGTTGCCGAGATTTTCGGGCCGGGAAGTTCGTTGAAGGGCATCAGTGCATGGTTGGAAGCGGCGCTGGACAGCAAGGAGAACTAGGTGGATCTATTCGAATATCAGGGCAAGCAGTACTTCGCCCGCTACGACATCCCGGTGTCGCCGGGCGGCGTCGCGTTGACGGTCGACGAGGCGGTCACGCAGGCAGATGCTGCCGGGTATCCGGTCGTAGTCAAGGCACAAGTGCAGGTCGGCGGCCGCGGTAAGGCTGGTGGAATCAAGGTGGCCAACGATGCGGCTGAGGCTCGTTTGCACGCCTCGAACATCTTGGGTATGGACATCAAGGGTCACATCGTCAATCGGGTGTGGGTCGAGAGAGCCAGTGACATTGCCGAGGAGTACTACGCGTCGTTCACTCTGGATCGCGCCGCGAAGAAGCATCTGCTGATGCTGTCGTCGGAGGGCGGCGTCGAGATCGAAACCGTCGCCGTGTCGAACCCCGATGCCATCGTCATGCGCCACATCAATCCGGTCGATGGCCTGATGCTGGCGGACGCTCGGCAGGCGTGTGTCGACGCCCGGCTCAACCCGGTCGCAGTCGACGGTGCTGCAGAGATTCTGGTCAAGCTGTATCGGTGCTTCACCGAGGGCGATTGCGATCTCGCCGAGATCAACCCCTTGATCCTGCGGCCCGACGGAGGCGTGCACGCCCTCGATGCCAAGGTCAGTCTCGACAACAACGCGGCGTTCCGCCATCCCGAGTGGGACGAGTATCGGGCGACCGAGGAACTTGATGAGCGCGAGCAAATGGCGCGAGCTCACGATCTGCAATACATCGGCCTCGACGGCACGGTCGGCATTATCGCCAACGGAGCAGGCTTGGCAATGAGCACCCTCGACGTCGTCAATCAGGTCGGCGGCAGCGCCGCCAACTTCCTCGACATCGGCGGCGGCGCCAACGCCGACATGATGACGGCGGCGTTGGA
>JAYTZE010000451.1:0-3231 GCA_043742385.1 Ilumatobacteraceae bacterium | reverse complement strand
CGTCGTCGTAGCGGACCCATTCGTAGAGTGCTTGAGCGGCGCCCTGGGCGATCCCTCCGTGCTGTTGACCCGACACCAACAGCGGGTTCAGAATCCGTCCGCAGTCATCGACTGCGATGTGACGTCGCATCACGACCTTGCCGGTCTCGGTATCGACTTCGACAACGGACACATGTGCGCCGAACGGGAAAGTCGAGCTCGTGCCGTCGAAGTCGAGCTCGTGCCGAAGCACCTCGGGGTCGAGGCCGTCGGGCAGCTTCGTTGCATCGCGCGATGCGACCGCGAGTTCAGCCCAGGAGATCGACTTCGACGGAGTTCCCGCCACGTGAAGCGAACCCGCCTCGGCGACGATGTCTTCGGCGGCGGCCTCGAGCAGATGCGCGGCGATTCGCTGGCCGCGACTCAGTACCTCATTGGACGCCAGGAAGATTGCCGAGCCCGCCGTCTGAAGCGACCGGGACCCCAACGTTCCCGAGCCCCGTGGCACTCGATCAGTATCGGAGTTGACGAGCTTGATCTGATCCATCGGTATGCCGAGGACCTCGCTTGCAAGCATGGCAAACGACGTGTGGTGACCCTGCCCATGCACACTCGTTCCGGCGAACACGCTCGCCGTGCCGTCGTCGTGGATCTCGGTCGCGCCGAATTCGACATGCAGTCCGACAGGGGCGGTGACTTCTACATAGGCCGACACGCCGATGCCGAGCGCGATCGGATCGTTGGCAGCACGTCGACGCGCCTGCTCGTCGCGAAGCGCGTCGTAGCCCGATGCTGCCAACGCAGCGTCGAGCGCCTTCTCATACTCGCCTGAGTCGTAATCGGCGCCCGTGTTGGTCGTCAGTGGAAACTGGCCGGGCTGGATGAAGTTGCGTCGACGGATCTCCGCCGGATCCATCCCAATCATCTGTGCAGCAACGTTGATGACCCGTTCGATCAACTGGGTGGCCTCTGGCCGGCCCGCACCGCGATAGGCGCCGACCGTCGTCGTGTTGGTGACAACTGATCTCGTCGCGAACTTGACCTTGGCGATGTCGTACACGCCAACTGACATCATCTGCGTCAGCATCGGCAGGATCGCGCCGATGGCCGGATAGGCACCCGCATTGGCCGTGACATCGCCCTGAAGACCAGTGAACTTGCCGTCCTTGGTGACACCTAGCTTTGCCGTCATCACGTAGTCCCGCCCGTGGACCAGCGACACCATGTCCTCTGATCGTGTCTCGGCCCACTTGACCGGTGCGCCAAGGGCACGACATGCGGCAGCGACAACGAGGTACTCCGGATACACGGCGGCCTTCGGGCCGAACCCACCGCCGACCCACGGACAGATCACTCGGAGATCGGCCGGCTCCATGCCGAGCATCGCGCTGATCGCTCCATGTGCCGCGTGCGGAGTCTGGTGGGAGATCCAGCAGGTCATGGTTCCAGGCTTCTCACCGGGCTCGACGAGAATCCCGTTGTTCTCCATGGGCGCTCCGGCCAGTCGCTGACTCACCATGGTGATCTCGGCGATGGCGTCGGCCCCTTCGAACGGATCGACGTCGGCTCCGTGCTCGGTTCCGAAGCAGACGTTCGAGCCGTGGTCCGGAAACAAGATCGGCGCATCGGGCATCAACCCCTGCGCGGGGGTGACGATCGGTTCGAGGCGCTCGTAGTCGACGACGACGGTTTCCGCCGCGTCGACTGCAGCGGCCTTGGACGTCGCCACGACCGCGGCGATGACGTCGCCGACGAACCTGACTATGTCGTTTGCGAAGATCGGCCGGTTCAACGTGGCTGGCAGCATTGGAAAACCTTGGAGCGTTGGCATTCCCAAGTCATCACCACGAGCGTGATACACGGCCTTCACGCCTGGCATCGCCGTCGCGTCAGAAACGTCGACAGCGAGCACCTTGGCGTAGGCCTGGTTGGAGCGGACAAACGCAACATGAAGCGTTCCAACAGGTGCCAGATCGTCGAGGTACTTGCCCGCACCCGTGAGCAGAGTGGGATCCTCCAGACGTTGTACGGCGTTTCCCAAGATCGATCCTGCAGCTGCCATGGTGAACCTTTCGATGACGCGACGTTGATTGCGGTGACACGCGAGCGGCGTGGCCGTGTGCCGGACGCTACGCCAAATGGCTCCTTGCAATTCACCCGAAGTGAAAGTCGCAGGCGTCCGATCTCGAAGACGTTTCGTCGTTGAGGCGGCCGGGAACTATGACCGTATGAAAATTCGATACGCCCAGGGGATCATGATCGCAGCCGCTCTCGCGATCACGAGTTGTGATTCGGACACCCGAGAATCGGTGGCAACCGACTTGCAGACTGCAGCAAGTGATGTCGCCAACGCTGCAGGGGACGTCACGGACGACGTTGCCGAGGCACTTGCACGCACCATCGCGACTCAGCAGGGAGAGGAACAGTTCAAGAACGCGGGACACGAACTCGACGGCCCTCTCACATGCGAGGCCAAGGTGCAAGACGGCGTTGCCAAGATCGACATCAGCTGCACCGGCACGACCAAGTCCGGCGGCGCCGCAGCCCTCACAGGCGCGACCAACGAACTGCCCGGCGCGTCGGTCGTCTCCCTCAATGGAGAATTCACCGCCACGGTCGACGGCACCACCGTCTTCACCACCCAACGACTCGGCGGCTGACCAGGGCGAACCCGCTTCGCCTGGCCGACATCCGCTGCCCCAGGCAGAGGACCGCTACGGCAGCACGATGTGGCTCACGTCGGCCACAACGCCGCCGTGGACCTGCAGGACGGCGACGGTGTGATGAGGAGCGGTGCGGCGCTGCATCACTGATCCCGGATTGACGTGGTGCTGTACATGGCCGTCGGAAGGGCGGACGTCGATCTCGTGCCACGGGATGTGCGAATGGCCGAAGACGACGACATCGGCATGTGGGAACCAGCGACGGAGACGGGCTGTTCGGCCGCCGGCCGGGCCGCTGTCGTGGACGGCCGCGACGTGACAGCCGTCGAGCTCAACGACGAGCCGTTCGGGCAGGATCATGCCGCGGTCGTTGTTCCCGAGCACTGCACGAACCGGGGCGAACTCCTCCAGCGCCATCAGCACTGACGCGTCGGTGACGTCTCCCGCGTGGATGATGACGTCGGAAGTCTCGAGGTAGCAGCGCAGCTTGTCCACGAGCCGGGCACCCTGGCCCTCACTCAGATGCGTGTCAGCAAGCAGCAGCACGTTCATCCGGCGGCCTCCATCACCGCTCTCCGAGCATCGCCGT
>JAYTZE010000450.1:0-12962 GCA_043742385.1 Ilumatobacteraceae bacterium | reverse complement strand
CCACATACCTCGGCTTGATCGCGTTGATTCCGCCACTTCGGGCGGCTGGCTGAACAGTCACGACATCGCAGAAGTTCTCAGGCGCGATGATCGGCAGGAGTGGCGGTCCCCATTCCAGGTAGCTGGACGGCACCGACGTATCGAAGACGCTGAGTCTCTTGTGGTCGCGGTGGGTCACCACCCACACACCCTGATGCGGTTCGCCGTTGGTATCTGCGGCGGGAGCGCTGAGCGGGTCCTCCATGAACTCGCCGTCGTTTCGTAACGTCGGCACGAGGTCGTCTTTGTGATCGTTGTTGTTGTCGATGGGTATCGGATGATCCGACACGGGGTGATTGTGGCCCGGGGTGGCGAAGATCACCGTCACCTGGCCGGCCGCCCGGCGATTGACACTGTGGCACTGCCAGGTGACCCACCCCTCGAAGAAGGGCTGCTGACATTTGAAGAAGAAGTAGAGCGGCCAACTGCGCGGCGGTACAGCGCTCGGAATCGGCGCGCCGTGATCGAGCCCGAGCGAGACCTCGATCGCCCGAATGAAGACGTTGGCCATGATCCGCTCGACGTTGCCTTGATAGCCGTCCCACATGCCTGTCGGCTTGTTGGGCTGCGGTTTCGTGTCGAGGCTGCCGTCGACCCTGATTCGATATCCGTACCATTCTTCAGCGACAGCCCGAAATGCCCCGAACGACACGTCCGAGTCCGACATCCATCCCGGCCACATCAACGAGCTACCGACCTCCGATTCGCCCTTCTTCAGGTCGCAGGGACGCTCGACGACGCCACGCATGTACTCGAGCATCGAGTAACGCCGAACAAGCCCGGGAAATGTGACTGCTGCGTCGTTGTCGACCACCGCCTCGATGCCCTCGTTCAACGTGTCCTCGAGCAGCAGGAGAAAATGGCCCTTCTCCAGGTGATACGGCATTTGGCCCACGGTGGGCTCCTCTCGGTGACGGTCGTGATCTAAGAGTCGCAAACCGGTGCTCGTGATACTGCTACGTCACAACTTGTTGCGCCAGCTCAAAGACCTCAATTGGTTTCGGTAGGCCCTTCAACGAATGCAGCCCGAGCGAGCGGCCGATGTGGACGTCGAGGCCGTGATCGATGACCGACTGGGACACATGCGTTTCGCCAGTGGTCGCCGTGGCCATCACGCGCGCGGCCTCAGCAACGGCGAGACCCGACGCGTCACCTCCCAAGTCGAACACCGAGCCGCTCGCCAAACCGACGCGGACAGCGACGACTCCGCCGGCAACCACCAGCGCAGCGTGTTCGATGGCCTGATGGAGCGCGTTGGCGGCATCCACCGCGTCGCGGGGATTCTCGAACCACGAGGAGAATCCGTCGCCCGTCGATGTCATGATCGAACCGCGGTATCTTCCCACGACGGATCGGACGATCCGGTGATGTTCACCGAGAATGACCGCCCACGCGGCGTTGCCGGCACTTGCCATCAACCTCGTCGAGTCGACGATGTCGGTGAACATCACTGTGCGCACCCTTCCTGAGGGCATTCCGATCCGACCTGCCACCGAGGTCAGGCGGTCGCGGTACAGTCGAGCCAGCAACGGCGCGCCAAGGCCATCGAGCATCTCCAGCGCTGCCCGGGATTCATCGAGCGCTGTCTGACCACCACCACCGGTCATGAATGCGTGCCTGGCTCGCTGTACGCGCAGCAACGCCTGCTCCAGTATCGAACCGGCCTGCGTCGCCGACTGTTCAGCGCGCTGCATCCACGCATCCGCAGAGCCGTCGCCGAGCTCGATCGCTCCTGCGGCCATCAACAGCGAAATGCCCAGCGGCCAGTCAAAGCTGGCGTGTACCCCGCGCTCATGCACCGGCTCGAATGAGGCGAACAATGCGTCGACCACTTCCAACTCGCCCGCCAGGATCGCCGCATCGAGCTGGGCGAGGTGGAACCCAATGTTGCGGGCTCCGAGTCCTCGCCGCGGAGGCATCCAACGTGGACGCAGCTCCTCGAGTGCCCCGTCGACACCATGCAAGATCGCCGTCGCCACGAACTCGGCGAACGGGACGAACATCTGGTGCTGCCGGGCGAGTCCAACCATCGACGCGACACCGGGTGCGTCGCCGCGTGCTGCCCTTCGCCACATCGCCGTCGGCAATGACACGGCGAATGGATCGCCCGAATCGGCGCGCCGGGCGCTGAGGATGGTCGACTCGGTGTCGTTGTCGGCATCGGCAAACCTGCCAAGCCTCGTGTTGGCGACGGCACGAACAGCCAGGCCCGTTCCGTGCTCGGCCCAATTCGAGATTCGTGCCGAGCGATCGATCGAGGTGGTTGCGTTGCTGACGGACTCCATCGGGTGACCTGCGGACAGCTCGACGAGCGCGCGACGAGCCAAGCTGCCCCCGAACCACCATGGATCGGCTTGGGCCAGCGACGCCCGCTCGGCGGTGGTGAAGGCCTGCCTGGCACCGTCCAGATCCAGCGTCGCCAAGCGATGCAGCCCAACCGCAAAGTGCACCATGTTGTCTGTCAGCGGATCATCGAGACCCTGGGCAAGGACGACGGCCGTGTCGATGAAATGCTGCCGGCGGTCGTGCTGCGGAGTCGAGAACGAGACCTCTGCAACGATGGCGGCCGCCCGAGCCCGCCAGACACGATCGATGCTCGTATCGTCGACGAGGGCTCCGACCATTTCGTCGAGTTCTGCGTGCCGGCGCGGACCACCCCTGGTGAAATCGGTGCGCAGCGCCAACAGCAGGCACTCGGCACGGGATCCGTGGTTCGTGGCCACCACGTCGTCGTCGGACGTGTCGCTCGCGCACTGCGCATAGGCGTCGGCGGCCTCGATCAACCGAACGGTTGCCTCGTCACGGTCGAGTTCGTTGAATCGAGCCTTGCCAACGCGCTCCAGCCATCTGGCCCGATCGTGTAGGTCGGCCGCCGTCTCGACCATGTAGTCGGCGAGGTCACCGGCAGCAGACCATGAGCCTCGCTCGATCGCCTCGTCGAACGCGGCACGCACGAGATCACGGTGATGAGCCGTGCCCGATCGCAGGGCGGTGACCGACAAGCGCACAAGGGTGCCAGCGCACGTCGACTCGTTCGCAATGGCTTCGAGCCGGTCGAGCACAGCTGCAGCGACCTCGCGAACCACTTCGGGCGGGGCCAGGTCCAACGCCGTCGTGCGCAGGAGCGGGTGGGTGAAACTGACGCCGCCCGTGGCCCGCCGGACTGCTCCGATCGCCACCAACTCGTCGACGGCAGCCTGTCGGTCTTCGAGGAGGTCAGCACCTCCGGGCGATTGCAGCGCCGTCTGCTCGGCCAACGCGATGACGATTGACGTGCGCAGCGCGTCGTTCGAAAGCGTTGCCAGTCGTGCTCGCCAGGCGACCTCGACGGGAATTGTGCCAGTTGTCGACGCCGGCGGCGGCAAGACCTCGCCGACCGAGATCGAGTCGGCAAGAGCACCGAGTGTCAGGGGGTTCCCTCCGCTGAGTTCGGCCAGTCGAGCGATCGTGCGCTGATCGGTGACGCCCGGTGAGATCCGTCTCGCCAGTTCGCGTGCCTCACGATCGTCGAGTACTCCGAGCGTCAACCGACGGGTGATTGGTTCGTCGATCAATCTGCTGACGAGTGGCGATGCCGTCGCCTCGTCGCGAACGACCAGCACGAGACACAACCGCGCCGGCTGACCGGTGACCGACGCCGTGCCGAGGCGAAATGCCAGATGCTCGACGTGGTGGCGACCGGTTTCATCGAGCCAGTGGGCATCGTCGATCACCAAGAGTTGGGGCACGCCACTGGCCAGTTGCTCGTCGATTCCAACGGCACCGAGTGGCATCTCAGCAGAAACGTCGCCGCTCTCGGGGATGGTGACGATCTGGTGATTGGCGCCGAGCTCCGCTGCCTGACAGACGAGCCAATCAACCAGCGTGGATTTGCCCACACCGGGCGGCCCGTCGATCACGACAACGACGGGTTGACCGTGGATGGCAGCGGCCAACCATCGCGACAGTTGGGCGCGTTGCAGGATTCGCCCGACGATGTCGACAGCCACCTTGACCTCCGCAATTGACACTACGCCACCGTCTCCGCGCCCGGGGCTTCAAATCACACGTGAATACCTGGCCCTGCATGGCGAGCAGTAACGTCATCACCGTCATGTCGCTGAACGAGATCCGTCAGCCCGCAGACCTGCGGGCATTGAGCTACGCCGAGCTCGAGGAACTAGCCGGGGAGATCCGAGACTTTGTTGTTCAGGCGGTCGCTGAAACGGGCGGACATCTCGGATCCAATCTCGGGGCCGTCGAGCTCACACTGGCCCTCCACCGGGTGTTCGACTCGCCGGTCGACGCAATTCTGTGGGACACCGGTCACCAGGGCTACATCCACAAAATCGTCACCGGTCGACAGAATCGGTTCGATCAGCTCCGGCAAGCCGGCGGTCTGTCGGGGTACCTGTGCCGCGAGGAAAGCCCGCACGACTTCGTCGAGAACAGCCACGCGTCGACGATCCTGTCGTACGCCTACGGGCTGGCCGTCGCCCGCGATGCCGGCACCGATCCGCGCAGACACATCGTGGCCGTGATCGGCGATGGTTCGATGACGGGTGGCATGGCGTACGAGGCACTCAACAACATCGGTCATTCCGGTCAACGGGTCATCATCGTCCTCAACGACAACGGACGCAGCTACGCACCGACGATCTCCAACCTCACCGCTGGGCCGACGCCCCTCGATCGATCGATGGTTGATCATCCCAGCCTGCCGGCGCGCATCACCGATCGGTTGTCGCACAGCCTCACCAACATTCGCCTCAACCCGGTGTATGTAAGGCGGCAGCGCAAGCTCGAGCAGTTTCTGCGCGAGTTGCCGTATGTCGGGCCGCAGGCCGAGAAAGGCGTCGAGGCCTTCAAGGCCGCCGTGCGCGAGTTCCTGCAGCCACCCTCGTTCTTCGAGGCGCTCGGGGTTCGCTATGTCGGCCCCATCGACGGCCACGACGTCGCCGAGTTGGAGCGCACGTTCCTGAACGCCATCGAGCTGTCAGCAGAAGGCCCGATCCTGGTCCACGTCCTCACCCAGAAGGGTCGCGGCTACTCGCCCGCCGAGGATGACGACGAGAAGCATCTGCACGATGCACCGGTGTTCGATCCAGCGGTCGGTCCGCCACCCGCCATCCCCTCCGGCTACACGCAGGCGTTCGCCGAGGGCATCATCAAAGAGGCCGAGGCCGATTCTCGCGTCGTTGCCATCACCGCAGCCATGGCAGGTCCCACTGGCCTGATCCCATTTCAGAACCGATTTCCCGGGCGATTCTTCGATGTCGGAATCGCCGAGCAACACGCCGTCACGGGTGCAGCCGGGATGGCCATGGGGGGATTGCGCCCTGTCGTGGCGATCTACAGCACCTTCCTAAATCGGGCCTGGGATCAGATCGTCTACGACGTCGCCTTGCATCGACTGCCAGTGGTGTTCTGCCTCGATCGCGCCGGCATCACCGGTGACAATGGCCCCAGCCATCACGGCGTGTACGACCTGGCCCTGCTCTCCAAGGTGCCCGGCATGCGCGTGCTGGCTCCATCAAGCGCCCAGGAGCTGCAAGCGATGCTGCACGATGCGCTGGAACTGGCGGATGAGGGTCCTGTCGCGATCCGCTATCCCAACGGCACCGCCCCACAGGTCGGCGAACTCGAGGTCGGTGTCGGGCTGCACGCAAACCAACTGCGACGCGGCGACGGTGCAGTGTGCATCCTGGCGATCGGCAAATTGGTCGCCTTCGCCAGAAGTGCGGCGATCATTCTTGCCGAGCGGGGCATCGACGCAACGGTGTGGGACGTACGGTCCTGCGCGCCGCTCGACCCGGCGATGATCGCCGACGCCGCAACGCACCGCGCTGTGGTGACATGCGAGGACGGTATTCGCGATGGCGGCATCGGCATGACCATCGCCGACCAGATACACGACATCGCCGGACACCTGCCTGTCGACGTACTCGGCCTGCCCGGCAAGTTCATCCAACAGGGCAAGCCCGATCGCATCTTGGCCCAGCTCGGGCTCGACGCCGACGGCATCACCGCAACCGTGCGCCGCCGCCTTGCCAATCTGTAGCGTGCGAGCCGTGCCGAACGAACGCTTCGACCGCTACAAGCGGCTGAGAATTGAACACCGCGAACACGGCGTGATGTTGATCACGTTGTCGAATCCTGGCAAGCTCAACGCCACTGACGCGTTGATGCATGCCGAGCTGGCGACGATCTTTGCGGACATCCACGCCAGTCCGGAAGTACGCGCCGTCGTCGTCACCGGCGAGGGCACGGCATTCAGTGCCGGCGGCGACCTCGATTGGATTTCGCTGCAGGTCGGTGACCACGCCCGCACGATGGCTGCGATGCGTGAAGGCGGTGACATCGTGCGAACGATGATCGAATGCGACACGCCCATCATCAGCGCGATCAATGGAGTGGCGGTCGGTGCCGGACTTGCAGTGGCGTTGCTCGCCGACATCTCGATCATCGATGAGGACACGAAGTTCACCGATGGCCACATCCGCATTGGTGTCGTCGCAGGTGATCACGCGGTCTCGATCTGGCCTTTGTTGTGCGGCATGGCCAAGGCCAAGTACTACTTGCTGACCAGCGATTTCATCACCGGACGAGAAGCCGAGCGGATCGGGCTGGTGTCGAAAGCATTGCCTGCCGATCAAGTGCTGCCCGACGCATTGGCAATCGCCGATCGATTGGCACGCGGGCCGCGCGAGGCCATCATGCTGACCAAACGAGCGCTCAATCACTGGCTGCGCCAGGCGCTCCCCAACTTCGAGGCCTCGCTGGCCTACGAGATGCTCAGCTTCCTCGGTCCCGAGTCAGCAGAAGGCCTCAGCGCCCTCCGTGAAAAACGGCTGCCCGAATTTCCCCAATGAGCATCGACCGCGACCTGGCCGCCGACCTGGCGTTCGGTCTGGAACTGGCCACCATCGCCGACGCCATCACGTTGCCGTACTATCAGCAACGATCGTTCAACCTCGATTGGAAGGCCAACCGCACAGAGGTCACCGAAGCCGATCGCGAGGCCGAGTCCGCGATCTCTCGCGAAGTCATCGCTCAACGCCCCGACGACGGTTTGTTCGGCGAGGAGCACGGTGTCGTCGGCGACGCTGACTCGCCATGGCGATGGGTGATCGATCCGATCGACGGCACATCCAACTTCGTGCGCGGCATACCGGTGTGGGCCACGCTGATCGCGCTGACGCACAGAGACCACGGATCGGTGGTCGGAGTCGTTTCTGCGCCGGCGCTCAGCCGACGCTGGTGGGCTGCAAAGGGCCTTGGGGCGTTCGCCGATGGCAGGCCGTGTCGCGTTTCAACCGTTGCCCGGCTCGATGACGCCCAGGTATGCGTGACGTTCTCGAGCGCGTGGGACGACGCCGGCCTCACCGATAAGTTGGTGGCATTGCAACAGGGTGCGTACCGGGCCCGCGGATTCGGCGACTTCTGGCAGCACATGCTGGTGGCCGAGGGCGCCATCGATCTGGCCATCGACGCCATCGGACTTGCGCCGTACGACCTCGCTGCTGTCATGGTCGTGGTCGAGGAAGCCGGCGGAACATTCACCGACCGCCACGGTGAGCGCACCTACCTCAACGATTCCGCAATCTCGTCGAACGGCCTGCTTCACCACCACATCGCCGACCTGAGCTGACCAGCGTTCGATGATTGCGGCCCCGCATCGGGCGCGCGTCATCAAACGCCACAACTCGGTAGGAACAGGCGGGGCGGACCACGTAGCGTTACTCCGATGAGCGAGAGCCAGCAGCCGGCCACGAGGGCCATCACCGCTGGGCGCGCCCATAGCCGCACCTCGTTGGCGCCGGCGTTGTGGGCCAGCACGACGTGGGAGTCCGATGGCCTCGCCGACGCCAACCAACGGGCGACGGCCACGCGCGCCGGCGAGTTCTACAGCCGCTACTCGAATCCAACCGTGCGGTCCTTCGAGGAGGCGATCGCCACGCTCGAAGGAGCGGACGACGCCCTTGCTTTCGCCTCGGGTATGGGCGCGATCGCCACCGTCGTGTTCGCGTTGTGTTCCTCCGGCGATCACATCGTCGCCCAGCGCCAGTTGTACGCCGGCACGCTGGCTTTCCTCCAAGGCCCGTGTCAACGCATGGGCATCGAGGTCACGCTCGTCGATGGCACCGAACCCGGCGCGTTCGCGGCCGCAATGCGACCTGGCCGCACCATGTTGGCGCTGGCCGAGACTCCGTCGAATCCCCGTCTCGAGTTGGTTGATCTCGACGAGCTCGGCTCACTACGCGGGCCTATCACGGTGGTCGACTCGACCTTTGCCACTCCACTCGGCCAGCAACCATTGGCGCACGGTGTTCACCTGTCGTTGCACTCGGCCACCAAAGGCATTGCCGGCCTCAACGACGCCACGCTGGGAGTCATATCCGGCGAGCAGGAACTGATCGATTCCATCTGGGCGTATTCGGTGCTGCATGGCTCGACACCGTCACCGTACGACGCGCTCAACGCCATCCGCGGCATCCG
The DNA here is from genome assembly GCA_043742385.1 of Ilumatobacteraceae bacterium. Lineage (GTDB taxonomy): Bacteria > Actinomycetota > Acidimicrobiia > Acidimicrobiales > Ilumatobacteraceae > JAENVT01. Next base: position 4,445 of record JAYTZE010000450.1, on the reverse strand, counting down.
CACGCTGGCGGTGCGCACCGCCCATCAGGCGGCGTCTGCGTTGCATATCGCCGAGGTCCTGGTCGAGGAACCGGCGATCGCCGTGGTGCACTACCCCGGCCTGGTCTCGCACCCGCAGTTCGACCTGGCCAAGCGCCAAATGCGCCACGGCGGCACCGTGTTGGCGATCGAACTGGCCGGCGGGCGCGCCAAAGCCGAGCGGTTCATCGACTCGCTGCAACTCGCCCGAGTCGCCACCTCGCTTGGCGGCCCCGAGACCCTGGTCTGTCATCCAGCGACGTCGACTCATGCCAGTCTCACCGCCGAGGAGGCCACGGCGATGGGTGTGAGCGAAGGTCTGCTGCGTATTTCGGTCGGTCTCGAAGATACGGCCGATCTGGTGAGCGATCTCACCAACGCCCTCCATCGATGACACGGGTGCTGTGCTTGCACGGCCTGGGCGGCACCGGTGCAACGATGTGGCCGATCGTGGCCGCCTGCATCGACGCCGGGTTCACCACGCTGGCGCCGACGCTTCCGGGGCATGGCACCGGCCCTGACGATCTCGTCGGCATTGCCTGGGACGACTGGCTGGAGGCCGCCCGCGCATGGGAAGCCGACGTCGTCGTGGGGCAGTCGATGGGGGCATCCCTGGCCCTGCAACTGGCCGCCGAACACCGGTGTCTCGCCGCGGTGTGCATCAACCCCCTCGCCGCAAGCCCCGACGCCCTCGACGGACTCGAGTGGCGAGCGAGCCGTGGTCAGGCGTGGATCGACGTCGCCGCGTCAACGGTCGGTGAGATCGCCTACGAACGCCTGCCGATCGAGGCCGTCAGGGCCATGACTGAAGGCATCGCGTCGATTGATCTGTCTGGCGTCGACCGGCCGGTGTTGTTGGTGACCAGCGCCAACGACGATGTCGTCGATCCAGCCTCGTCGGACGCGATCGCCGATGCGTTGCCGGGCGAAGTGAAGCGCTTGCGACTACGCCGCAGCGGTCACGTGGCCACACTCGACCGCGAACGGCACGTTCTGCAGCAGGCAATCGTCAAATTCGTCAGGGGTCAGTGATAGTACGGGTTCTCGCCGGACGCATGATCGGTGAGGTCGCGGACCCGCTCGACCTCCGGGATCTGCTCGACCAACATCGTCTGAACACCATCAAGCATGGTCATGCGGCTCATCGAACATCCGTGGCAGCCGCCGCCCATGGTGAGGTACGCCGTGCCTTCACCATCGTGGCCGACGTACGAGACGAAGCCGCCATGGGCAGCAAGCGCCGGGTTGACCTCGGTCTTGATCAGCGCTTCGACCTCTGCGCTCAACGCGTCGTTGGATGTCAGCCCGTCGACCGACGGAGCCTTCGGTTTATTGGGGTTGCGCAGGACCAGGCCTTGGGTTGCGGTGTGATCGAGCGTCGCACCTTCGAGCAGATCGATCGCCGCAGCAGCGATGATGACCTTCATGCTTCCGAGTTCGGGGAGCGAATGGGTACGAACCTCGTCGCTGAACGCAGCCTTGGTGACGATGTCGAAGCTGAGGTCGTACTTGAAGTCCTCGCCCGGGTTGCTGACGATCTCGAGCCGTAAGCCGAGACGATCACCCTCCGGTTCGGAGTCGCGCAGTTTCACCAATTCCTGCAACGCCTCTGGTGTCACCGTGATGATCTGGCCAATCTCGGTCTGTGCGGCCTCTGCGGCAAGTGGACTCACGAAAGCAAGGCTACCGCCATGATCAAACACCACCGCCATTGCATTCGATGCGTTGACCGGTGATGTACGACGCACCCTCGCTGCACAGCCAGAGCACGACGTTGGCGACATCGAGTGGTTGGCACACCCGACCGAACGGCGACCCGGCGTCGAGCGAGCGCAGATGTTCGAGACTCCGGTTCCCCGTGAACGAGCGCGCCAGGCGAACACCCATATCGGTCTCGACCAGACCGGGCGCGACGACGTTGACATGGATGCCATTGGCCCGCTCCTCCTTGGCGAGTGTGAAGGCCAGGGCTTCCATCGCCGCCTTGCCCATGTTGTAAGGCGCGCCGTTGGCGGAGTAATTCGTCGTAGCAATCGACGAGATCATCACGATGTCGCCGCGCCCGCGACTTCGCAGGTGTGGCATGGCCAGACGAGCGAGGTGATGAGGCCCGAACGCATGGGCCGCGACGACACGCATCATCTCGGCCGGGTCGGTGTCGGCAACTGCGTTGCCGCGAGAGGCTATGCCGGCGTTGCACACGAGGATGTCGAGCCCTCCAAATTCGGCGACCACAGCGTCCGTCATCACCGCACACGCGTCGACGTCGTCGACCGACGCCTGGAACGGAGCCGCCACACCACCGGCGGCGCGAATGGCCGCAACCGTGCTGGCGGTCGCGTCCGCGTCGCGTCGATAGTTCACAGCGATGGTGGCACCTTCGGCGGCCAGCAACTCGCTGACACCGCGGCCGATGCCCCTGCCGCCTCCGGTGACCAGTGCAACGCGTCCGTCGAGCTGACCCATATGAACGCTCCTCTTTGTAATCCCCTGGTGGCAATGCCAATCTTGCACCCATGCAAGAGGGCAGCCGCAAAGCAATCATCGCCGCGTTCTTCGCGAATCTGGGCATCGCAATCGCCAAGTTCATTGGATTCCTGATCACCAGATCTGCCGGTCTGTTGGCCGAATCCGGGCACTCGCTCGCCGACACGGGCAACCAGGCGCTGCTGTTGCTCGGGTCCAAGCGCGGTAAACGGCCCGCCGATCGGGCACATCCTTTCGGGTATGGCCCCGAGCGATACTTCTGGGCGTTCGTCGTCGCCCTGGTGCTGTTCAGCATGGGCGGGCTCTTCGCGCTGTACGAGGGGATCAGCAAGCTGCGGAATCCACACGAAGTCAGCAACGCCGCGGTGGCGTTCGGCATTCTGATATTCGCCGTACTCCTCGAGACCTACTCGCTGCGCACCGCCATCAAAGAGGCGAACCACGTCCGCTTGCCGGGTATGAGCTGGGCAGAGTTCATCCGCACGTCCAAGTCGCCAGAGTTGCCGGTCGTGCTGCTCGAAGACGTGGGCGCCGAGGTCGGCCTGTTCTGCGCGCTCGGCGGTCTGATCCTCGCCGAAGTGACCGGCAATCCTCGGTGGGACGCCGTTGGGTCGATCGTCATCGGTGTCCTGCTGGTCGCCATCGCCATCGTGCTTGCCAAGGAGATGAAGCCACTGCTGATCGGCGAGGCCGCCAGCGATGGCGACCTCGATCAGATCACGACTGCGCTCGCGACGTCGGCCAACGTCACCGCGATCATCCATATGCGAACCATGCACCTCGGCCCCGACAACCTCCTCGTGGCGACCAAGGTCGAGTTCGACCGCTCGCTGTCGATGGACCAACTGGCCGAGGCCATCGACCAGGCCGAGACTGCGTTGCGTACGGCCGTTCCGAAGGCCACCTCCATCTACATCGAACCCGACATCCGCCGGCAGCAATCCGCGTGAGCGGTGGCCTCGGTCCAGTTCGACACGCGCGCCCTATCGGCCTCCTCGCGATGGTTGCCGTCGTGGTGACGTTCAGCGCCAGCTCGACGATCATTCGCAAGGCCGGTGCGCCAGGACCGACCATCGCGTTCTGGCGAATGCTCGGCTCCAGCATCATCTGGACCGCGCTCATGCGCATCAAGGAAGGTCACTACGTGACACGGCAGGAGTGGCGACGGGCCGTCGTCACCGGTGTCGTGCTAGGGCTCAACATCTTGTTGTTCTATACGGCCGCCACAAGAACCAGTGTGGCCAATCTCGAGTTCATCAGCGCACTCGCTCCGCTGTTGTTGATGCCCGCTGGCGCCTTGTTGTTCCACGAGAAGGTCGATCGTCGCGCCGCGCTGTTCGGACTCATTTCGATCGCAGGTCTTGCACTGGTGCTGTTCGACGCCCCGAAGCGCGGCGCGGCCACGTGGACCGGCAACGGGTTGGCCGTGTTGTCGCTCGTGACGTGGTGCAGCTATCTGCTGGCAAGCCGCCAGTTGCGCAAGGGCATGAGTGTGGCAACACTGATGGCCTCGGCTCTGCCCATCGCCACGCTGACCACGTTGCCGTTCGTCGCGATCAATGGTGACATCAGCCGATTCGACACTCGATCGATGATCTACATCGTGCTGCTGACGCTACTGACCGGAGTAGTCGCCCATGGCCTGATCGTGTTCGCCCAACGCAAGGTACCCATCGGCATCATGTCGATGATGCAGGTCGGTCAGCCGGCTCTGGCCGTCGTGTGGTCGGCGATCTTCCTCAACCAGACGATTCGCGCGTTGCAGCTCCTGGGAATGGCTCTGGTGGTGTTCGGGCTTGCCACCGTCGTGGTGCAGACCCAGCGGCGCACGGCTAGGCTGCTGGCGACCGAAAACGGGGAGCTCGCAGGATCGGCGGGCTGAGAGGGTGGGCGCCGCCACCGACCGGAACCTGATCTGGGTAATGCCAGCGGAGGGATGC
>JAYTZE010000449.1:0-1504 GCA_043742385.1 Ilumatobacteraceae bacterium | reverse complement strand
TGGTGCTTGGCGAGTTGCGCGAGCAGTTCGACCTCTCCGGTGTCGTCGCTTCACTCCACGGCTCCACATTCGGGTTCGGGCTGCTGGCCGCCGGTCTGTGGGGTGTTCGGGTTGTCGATCGTCTGGGCCGCCGCCGCGCCCTGGCGATGTCGGCGGCAGCAATCACCGGCGGCATCACGTTGTTCTCCACTGGCCCGGCGTGGCCGATCACGCTCGCCGGCACGGCATTGGCCGGTCTCGGCGGTGCCTTGCTGGTCATGGTCATGCCGGGCCTGATCAGCGACCACCACGGCGAGCATCGCGCCGCCGCGTTCGCCGCCGTCAATGGTGCTCCGGGTCTCGCTGGTGTGGCCTTCAGCCTGCTCATCGGTGGGGCACTGGCGTTGAGCTGGTCGTGGCGCACGCCCTATCTGATACTGACGGGTGTGATCGTGCTGGCCCTCACCTCGGTGGCCTGGCCAGTGGCAATACCCGAGTCACCTCGGCAGGGAGCGTTCACGCTTGCCCATTTCCGCGATCGAGACGTGTTCGTGCCGTGGCTACACATCGTCAATGCCGTGATCTGCGAATTCGCCATCGGGATCTGGGCTGCAACGTACCTGAAGGAGGTCGGCAACGCCTCCGGTGGCCTGGCCTCGGCGATGGCGGGCGTGTTCGGCGTATCGATGTTCCTCTCCCGACTGGTGCTGCCGACCGTCATGAAGTATCTCGGCGATGCCACCATCACCGTCAGCTTCATGGTCCTAGCCGTCGGCGCGCTGATGATGTGCTTCGCGCCCGGATTGCTCCCGCGAGTCGCCGGACTGACGATTGTCGGCTTCGGCGGCGCGCCGCTGTATCCGCTGACGGTCGACCGCCTGTACGCATCCGCTGAACACAAGATCGATTCGATCTCTCTCGGTGCGATCTGTGCACTGGCATCGGGTACAGCCGTCACCCTCGGTCCCCTGGCGCTCGGCATTCTGGCCGATTCGGTCGGGCTACGCCGTGCGCTGTTGATCGTGCCCGCCATTGCCGTCGTTGGTGCGATCACGCAGCGTCCTGCCCGCAGCGCTCGCTTGGTTGCTGCAGCACTGGACTAAGCGGCGCGGCGAAATACAGTCGGCGGAATGGGTACCACTACCTCATTGACATCGTCCGACGGCTTCGAGTTGTCTGCCTACCGCGCCGAACCGGAGGGCCCCGCCCGAGGCGGCGTGGTCGTGGTGCAAGAGATCTTCGGCGTCAACGGCCACATCCGGTCTGTCGCCGACAGATACGCGGCCGCCGGATACCTGGCCATTGCCCCAGCGATCTTCGATCGCGAACGGCCGGGAATCGAGCTCGGCTATACCGAAGACGACATTGCCGTTGGTCGCGATATCGCTCGCGGCAAACTCGACTTCACGACCGTGTTGGCCGACGTTGCCGCCGCTGGGGCCATGGCACGAGAAGCCGGCAAGGTCGGAGTCGTCGGCTACTGCTACGGCGGATTGGTGACCGCTGCAGCGGCGATCCAACTGGC
>JAYTZE010000448.1:0-3232 GCA_043742385.1 Ilumatobacteraceae bacterium | reverse complement strand
GGCGACGTCGTGCCTGGGTTCAGCCAGTTCTGGGCGGAGGGTGGAATCGAGTTGCCCTTCGCCGCGGAGAACCGGACTATGTTCGAGCGGTTCCGCAGCGACCCCGAGCACTACCGTCTCAAGACCCCGAGCGGTCGTATCGAGCTTGCCTCTGACGTGATCGCCGGGTTCGGCTACGACGACTGCCCCGGCCATCCGGTCTGGATCGAACCGGACCACAGCCACGAGGGTTCGTATCCGCTGCACCTCATTGCCAACCAGCCTTCGACACGGCTGCACGGTCAACTCGATGTCGGCGCAGCCAGCCTGGCCAGCAAGATCGGTGGGCGCGAACCGATCCTGATCAATCCTGTCGATGCGTTGGCCCGCGGTATCGATGACGGCGACATCGTTCGTATCTACAACAGCCGTGGCGCGTGCCTGGCCGGCGCGGTGCACTCGACGGCAGTTCGGCCGGGTGTTGCGCAGCTGGCGACCGGGGCGTGGTATGACCCGTTGCAACTCGACGACGGCACCACGATGTGTGTGCACGGCAACCCGAATGCCGTGACGGAGGATCGACCGACGTCGCAACTGTCGCAGGGGTGTGCCGGCCAACAAGCACGCGTCGAGATCGAGAAGTTCGTCGGTCCCGTGCCGCCGATTCGAGCGCACGAACCACCGACCCTGGTTGCCCGCAGCGGGGTAGGTGGTCGTTGCCAAGAACTGGGTGAGCATCGTCGTGGGATGATGGGCATGTGACGTTGCCCCTCCCCGATCTGATCGCGGAGGGCCGTGCTGCGTTACAGGCAGGCGACGCGGCAAGCTTACAGGTATCTGGCGATCGTCGGCGACGACGCGGTCGGCCGCGGCTGGCTCGCGCCCAAACACTGCTGGGCGACACGGGCGAGTCGCCCGAGCGCGGTTGGGTCGCGCTGAACATCGGAATGTTCGAGGGCGACCGGCCTCGCAAGGAGGAGCGATTTCGCCACGCTCTCGAGGTTGCTCGCAGCCACGGTGACTCCGATTTGGAGTTCGTAGCGCTGGCCTATCTCGGAGCCAGCGTGGTGCACAGCGACCGAACTGAAGAAGGCATGACGCTCCTCGACGAAGCACTCGCAGCAGTGGCCGGCAGCGATGTCGATGACTTTTGCGTCTTGGAGGAGATCTTCTGCCAGCGCTTCTCGGCGTGTGAGCACGCGCACGATGTGGGACGCGCCGATCAATGGATCCGGATCGGCGAGACGATCGCCCAGCGCCGGCAACTGCCGGCGGTCTCGGCCTTCTGCCGGACCCACTACGGCGGAATCCTGACCGCTGCCGGGCGGTGGCCCGAGGCAGACCTTGCGCTTACCGAGGCTGTGCGCCTTTGGGGCTTGGGTCAACAGTCCATGCGCGGGGAGCGCTTGTGCGACTGGCCGACCTGCGAGTTCGCCAGGGCCGTATTGAGGAGGCCGAACAGTTGCTCGATGGTCTCGACGCCAGCACCGATGCTGCAATAGCGCATCCCCTCGCAGCGCTTCATCTGGCACGCGGGCACGTGGCGCTCGGCCGAGATGTGATCGAACGTGCCCTCGACGAGATTGATCTGTCGAGTACGGCCGCTGCGCCGTTGCTGGCGTTGCTCGTCGATGTGCACCTCGGCGCGAACTCGATCGACGATGCAGCGATCGCAGCCGAGAATCTCGCCGTCTGCGCTGGCGCGCACCCCGGGCACTATTTGGTGGCCGTGGCAGCGCTGGCCCGCGGGCGGGTCTGTCTCGCCGCGGGCACGGGTGACTTGCAGGCGTGCCTTCGCGAGGCACTCGCCGGCTTCGCTCGGGCGCAGATGCCGATGGAGGTCGCTCACTCCCGTCTCGAACTGGCCACCGCCTTGTTAACCGAACGTCCCGAGGTGGCGATGTCGGAGGCACGCGCCGCGCTCGAAGCATTCGAACGGTTACAAGCCGCGCGAAGTGTCGATGAGGCCGCGGCCGTCCTCCGCTTGTTGGGGGTCCGTACCGCGACCAACAGGGGCGCTGGCGGTCTCCTGTCGAAGCGCGAGGCGGAAGTGCTCGACCTCATCGGCCACGGATTGTCGAATCCGGAGATCTCCGAACGCCTGTTCATCAGCCCCAAGACCGTCGAACACCACGTCGGCAACATTCTGTCCAAGCTCGGTCTGCGCAGCCGCGGGCATTCCGCGGCGTTCAGCACCCGCACAAAACCAGGTGATCAATAGGGGACCTCCCCGATCCGATGACGAGCGGGTCCTGTCATTGTGAACTCACCGCCCCAACGCGGCGCCGAGTGGGGGACAGAGCCATGAGCAAGGAATATGACGCCATCGTCGTGGGTGCCCGCTGTGCAGGCGCACCAACTGCAATGTTGTTGGCCCGGAAGGGTTACCGAGTGCTGGTGGTCGATCGGGCGTCGTCTCCCAGTGACACGGTGTCCACACATGTGATCCACGCGCCAGGCATCGCCGCAATGAACCGTTGGGGGCTGCTGGAGCAGGTGACCGCCACAGGCTGCCCGCCGGCCGAGACCTACTCGTTCGACTTGGGACCATTCGCAATCCGAGGAACGCCCCACCCGTGCGACGGATTCTCCTCGGCCTTTGCGCCGCGCCGCACCCTCCTCGACAAGATCCTCGTCGAGGCTGCAGCCGATGCCGGCGCCGAAGTACGCGAGCGGTTCACGGTCGACGACGTCCTCGTCGAAAGCGGTGCGGTCGTTGGCATCCGCGGTCGCAACGATGGTGGGAGTTCCGTCGTCGAGCGGGCACGCGTGGTGATCGGCGCAGACGGTCGCTACTCGCACACAAGGCGGTCCAACCAGAGCAGTATCACGAGAAGCCGATGCTGCAGTGGAGCTTCTACACAAATTGGAGCGGTTTGCCTGTCGACGGCTTTGAGATAGTGATCCGTCCCGATCGCGGCTGGGCCGCAGTCGCAACCAACGATGGGCTGACGATGCTCCTGGTCGGCTGGCCGTACGCAGAGTCGACCGCCTACAAGGCCGATGTCGAAGCCAACTACCTGAAGACTCTCGAACTGGCGCCGGAGTTTGCCGACCGGGTTCGCGGTGCCAAGCGCGAGGAGCGCTTCGCAGGTGGATCGGTGCCCAACTTCTTCCGTAAGCCGTTCGGACCCGGCTGGGCACTCGTCGGCGATGCTGGTTACAACAAGGATCCGATCACGGCGCAAGGAATGAGCGACGCCTTCATCGACGCCGAACGGTGCTGTACTGCGTTGGACCAGACGTTCACCGG
>JAYTZE010000447.1:0-6369 GCA_043742385.1 Ilumatobacteraceae bacterium | reverse complement strand
TGCTCGTGATGATCGGGTACGACGACGACGACGACGCAGTGCGCATCGCCAACGACAGCGCGTACGGACTGTCCGGGTACATATCCGGCGACAGTGATCGGGCCCGGGCAATGGCCCGCCGCATACGAACGGGCAATGTGCACCTCAACGGCGCCCGCGGCGATCTCAACGCACCATTCGGTGGGTACAAGCAGTCGGGTAACGGCCGCGAGTGGGGCGAGTTCGGGATGGAAGAGTTCCTCGAGACGAAGGCGATCATGGGGTACAGCGCGGCGCCATAGCCTTTCTGGCTCCACCGCGCCGCCCTCAACGCGGCTCATTGGCGTACGCTCGGGCTCATGGTCGCCCGGTGGCCGCGTACTGCCCGGAGCGCACAACTCGACCGGCTGGGCGACTGGTACCGGTCGGGCACGTCGGGTGGTGCCCTATTGACCGGTTCGGCCGGAGTCGGCAAGACCCGGCTGGCCGAGGAGTTGCTCGCGCTGCGGCGGTTGCCGGGCGCCCGACGGCGCGTGCGGTCGGCCAGCCCGTGACACGCCACATCCCACTGGGGGCACTTGCTCATCTGTTGCCGTCCGCAATCGCCACCGAGGGCAGCTTCGAGTTGAACGATTGCGCCGGCTTGTTCCACGCGGCCGGCGCAGATCGCGAGGTTGAAGCGACCTGGCGGGCGGCGTGTCGTCGACGCGCGGAGATCCAGGCGGCTATTGCAGAAAACCTCCCGCCCGAGACGACCGGGGTCAAAGCCCGGGCCGAGTGGATCATGCAAACGGTCGACCGGCTCGCACCGCTGCTCGTCAGGCCGACCCAGTTGTGCGTGGCCGCCAAAGCGATGGCCGAGCAACGCGGCGCGGTCACATCGGCGGACCTCGTCGCCGATCGGGACGCGCTCTTGGAGGCGTTGCATCACGTACTCGGCAGCCAATCCGAACCGACGCTGACTACGTGGCATCAAGCGTTCGGGCTCTTCGCCGACATCATCGCCGCGTTCATCGTCAACCCGTTCTGCGGGTGACGCCGGGGCGTATGACAGACTTCGCACATGGCCGAAGGCACCGATCGATTGGCGGTCGAGGCTCGTCCGGGCACACAAGCCGTCGAGCGGGCGTTGGCCATTCTCGACTGTTTCCGCAGGGAGCCGCAGTCCCTCGGTATCACTGAGATCGCCCGCGCGGTCGGCCTCAACATCAGCACGGCGCACCGCTTGGTTCGTGCGCTATGTCACGGCGGATTCATGGAGCAGGAGACTGAATCCGAGCGCTATCGACTTGGATTTGCGATCGCAATTCTAGGACAGCGTGCGCTCGAACAATCCGGCTACCACCTGGCGCAGCCGATCCTCACTCGGCTCGCCGCGACCACCGGTGAGTCAGCCAGCCTGGGTGTGCGTCGCGGCGACGAGGTGGTCGTGATCGAGCGCGCCGCCTCGGTTCAACCATTGCGGTTCGACCATCCCACGGGGGCCGAAATCCACCTGCACGCCTCGGCCATGGGCAAGGTCTTGCTTGCGTTCACTCTCGGGTCACCGAAGGACATCGTGGCAGGGCTGCACCCTGTGACGCGCTATACCCGCCACACCATCACGTCGCGGGTGGCTCTGGTGGAGGAGCTGACGGCGATCCGCGAACAGCGATTCGCGACCAATCTTCAAGAGCGTTACGAAGGCGTTTGCGGTATCGCCGCAGCCGTCATCGCCACAAACGGGGCGGCCCACGCAGCCGTCGGCATCCAAGGACCCAGTCTGCGCCTCACTCCAGCACGTCTGCACAAACTGGCGCCTCTCGTGCGGGCAGCCGCCGATGAGATCGGCGCGCTGGTGCTCCGCGGCTGAGCCCTCGACAGCTCACGCACCACTTGACCGTCGATATGCACCCGGCGCCTGCCCCACGGTGCGCTTGAAGGTCGTAGCCAGATGGCTCTGGCTGGCGAAGCCAGTCTCGTAGGCAATGCGGGCGATGGGTAGGTCGCTGTGACGTAACAGCGACTTGGCGCGCTCAACCCGCCGCCGGATGACGTAGCGATATGGAGGCACACCGAATGCTCGAGTGAACGCTGCGGCGAATGTGTGCACGGCGATACCAGCCTCGGCTGCGAGACGTTCGAGAGACAGATTCTCGCCGAGTGCCGACTCGATGAGATCGCGGACGTGGATCATTCGTGCTCGGCTCATGCTGGCGATGTTGTCGGTGCTCGGGGCAGACATCGAGTGCGTGGAGTGATTGCGCAGAAGATGCATGGCGATCATCCGACCCAGGTGGTCGGCGTAGATGCCATCCGTGGGAGTGGCGGTGTCGTTGCGGGCCGTGTCGAGCAGTGCGAGCGCGAGTTGTTCGAGTAGGCCGTCACTGAAGCCGAGCTTTGGGATCAGATCCAGGTGCGAGCTGTCGAATCCGAAATGGTCCTCGGCCAGTTGATCCACCATGCTGCGACGTAGGTACACGAGTTGGATGTCGGGCGCGCCGGTGAGCCGCCATGACGATGGTCGATCGGCTGGCACGACCCCGAAGTGCCGCGGGAGAAGCTCAACCGAATCGGTGCCACCCTCGCCATCGATCACGCGCGTTACCGCTGCCGCACGGTTGGTGCAATAGGCGATGCAGTAGTGAGGCACTGCACGCAGCGTGCGCCGCCATGATGCCTCGGTGGCCAGCGAGGTGTAGGCGTCGTGCCAACCCAGGCCACGCGAGTCGGCGAGCAGGCGATGCTTTGGCCACAGAGCGATGCCGTGGGTCTCGTCGACGGGAAACTCACTGGGAAGGTCAGTTGCGCGAATGTGATCAACGACGTCAGTTTCTTGAAAGACACGGGCGGAGTCAGTCGTCACAATTGCTCAAACTTAACTCACGTTCAACTAGGGAGCCGCAGCGATGTCACGTCCAGATCCTTCCTCAGAAACTGTCCTGCCCGTGCTTGTGGTCGGCGGAAGCCTGGTCGGTCTGGCAACGGCGATGTTCCTTGCCCAGCACGGCGTCGAGGTTCTGTCGATCGAGAAGCATCACGGCACCGCTATCCATCCGCGCGCAGGCTATTTCCAACTGCGGACCATTGAACTGATGCGGATCGCCGGCATCGAAGATCGCGTCCGCTCGGCGGCCCTCGAACTGTACGAGCCCGACGGCGGGCTCAACGCGGTCGAGTCACTGGTAGGCCGCGAGATCGCCAACTACATCCCGAACATCAACGGCGGCGTCGAAGATGTCAGTCCGGCGCGACGACTGTTCATGCCGCAACAGGTGCTCGAGCCGATCCTGTTGCAGCGAGCGCGCGAGTTCGGGGCCCGTTTCCAGTATTCGACGGAGCTGATCGGCTACGAGCAGGACGACGACGGTGTGACGGCGACGGTCCGCAATGTCAATGACGGCAGCGAGCAGTTGATCCGGTCGCGATACATGGTGGCGTGCGACGGCAACCGCAGCCCGATCCGCGAGAGCCTCGGCATCAAGATGGCTGGCCACGGGTTGATGTCGCGCAGTGTGACGATCTACTTCCGAGCCGACTGCTCTGTTGCGCTGCGCGGCCGCAACCTCGGAGTGATCTATGTGAACAACCCGCAGGTGCGAGGGTTCTTCCGGCTGGAGAAGACCGGCCTCGGCGGGTTCCTGGTGGTCTTCACCGTCGGTGACATCAACGATCCGGGTGCCCGTTTCGTGGCTGACACCGTCACCGACGAGATGGCCGCACAGTTGGTCCGCGACGCGGTCGGTGATCCCGGGCTGGCGGTTGACGTACTCGATGTCGACAAGTGGCGCGCCGTCGCCGAGGCGGCGACTACCTTTCAAAGCGGCCGAATCTTTCTCGCCGGCGACGCTGCCCACACGATGCCACCAACGGGTGGCTTCGGTGGCAACACGGGCATGCAGGACGCTCACAACATCGCCTGGAAGTTGGCGCTGGTGCTCGATGGTAAGGCGGGACCAGCATTGGTCGACACCTACGACCAGGAGCGCCAACCGGCCGGGGCGCAGGCGATCGAGCAGGCCTACAACCGCTATGTCTTGCGGTCGGATCCCGACCTCGGTACCGAAGGCATGCACGAGGCGATTCCCGACATGCACGTCGAGTTCAATCGCTACCGGTCGACGGCGGTGATCCCGGATCCGGGGTATGTCGACGACGGAGCACCCGACATCGATCCACGCCGGTCGATGGGACTGCCGGGCACACGCGCACCGCACGTCGTATTGGGCGCTGGCGAAAAGACGCGGTCGACGCTCGACCTGTACGTTGGCGACTTCGTGCTGATTGCAGGCCCGGATGGTGGGGCGTGGGCCGATGCTGCGGCCGCGGCCGCCAGCAAACTCGGCGTGACCATGCTCTCGTATACGGTCGGTATGGGCGATCTGGCGGACCAACCGACCGAGTCTGCCGCTGCACCGTTTTGGGTAACGTACGGCATCGGGTCATCCGGGGCATCGCTGATACGGCCCGACGGATACGTCGCCTGGCGAGCGGCCAGCCACACGCCCGACGCAGCCGATCGGTTGACTTTGGCGCTCCGTCAGGTGCTTTCCAGGGAGTGACCGGTTCTGTCCTCGATCCGATAGTCGTCGCCGCGGCGTATCTCGTTCAAGGCGACCTTGCCGACGCCGAGCACCGGGCCGGCAATGAGGGCTCCGACGAAGCCCGCGAGCGCACCACCGAACAACGCGCCCACGAGCAACACCAGCGGTGGGACGTGCACGACTCGGCTGCCGATCATGGGCTGAATCACATGGTTCTCGAATGACTGGTAGATGACGAAAACGACCAAGGCGACGAGCCCAGTCCAGGATCCCTGGCCAAAGCCGAGTGCGACCAGCGGCAATGCACCGACGAAGCCGCCGATCTGGGGGATGAAGTTCCACGTCGCGGCCCACAGGCCGAGTATCGGTGCGAGTGGGATGCCGAGGGCGATCGCCAGCAGCATCACGACGGTGCCATTCAATGCAGCGACGAATGCGGCAGCCGCGACCACGTTCGACAGCGCCGTATACGCCGCCCGTCCGAAGCGAGACACGCGTCGCCGTTTGGCAGGTGCAACACGATCGCGGACAGCGCGTACCAGTCGTGGGCCGTCCCAGAGAATCGCGAGCATGAAGCTGATCGTCCAGAATGCTCCCGCCACCCCGTCACCGGCGGCCCTTGTCACCCGCTCGACAGCGTCGGACTGGCGCAGGCGGTCTGGCAGCGAGCCGAGGAAATCTTCGACCTTCTCGGGCGCTCCGTTGCGCTCCAGCAGTCGACCGACCAGGGGCAGTGACTCCATCGATCGAACTGCTTCCGGCGCATCCCGGGTGATGGTCGCTGCTGAATTGGTGATCGAGGGCCCACCGAGGACCACGACGGCGCTGACCGTCGCGACCGCGACCCCAAGCACGATGGTCGTGCCTGCGAAACGCGGTACACGCCAGGTCCTGTTCATCGCCGAGATCGGCCGATCGAGCCCGATAGCAATGAAACCGGCGACCGTGAACCACACGATGAGGGCTTGGGCGGCGACTGCGATTTCGAACAATGCCACCGCTGCTGTGACGGCGACAGCGGCTGTGGCCGCAGTTCGTCCCGACAGGCGGAGGCGAATGTACATCTCGCGCCCGCGTGGCTCGGCCACCACTGGTTCGTCGAGAGGTGCGAGGTCGTCGGCCGCTGAAATCGCCCGGTCGTCGGGATCCTCGATGAGATCGGTGATCGCTGCGCGAAGGCTTCCGGTATGACTCAGTAGCGCGCTGACGAGAGCGACGACGAAGAGACCGAGGATCGCACCGGAGACGCCGATCAATGCCAGGCCGGCGCCGATTCCGACGATTGCCAGGAGCGGACCGACCCGCAATGCCTGATGCACCCATCGCGCCCGAGCCAGACGGTCGCCGACGATGCACATCATTGCAATGACGATCGCGGCGGGCAGAGACACGTCATTGATCGTCGCCAGCCCAACGATCGGCAGCCACGCCAGAACACCACCGAGAATCGGAACCGTCGATGCCACAGTCACCCACGCCGCGATCGAGATCGGACCAGGCAGATCCAGCGCCCAGGACATCAGGCCGGCGAGCATGCCGTGCACCACGCTGACGGCGATCATTCGACGCAGATATGCCCCGGCACGGGCGACCGATCCGGCGAGCGCTGCGTGCAACTCCTCACGGATCGAAGTGCGGCGAGCGAAGCGAATTGCCATATCAACAACACGGCGGCCTCCGGCGATCATGAACGCCGCCAGCACGCCCACCACGACAACCTTGCCGATCTCGCCGGCAACAGCCAGCGGGTCGCTGCTACCAATGACCAATCGTGTGGCAGCACCATCGAAGGCTGAGTCGATCCGGTCGTCCACCTCGAGGTCGGCTGCTGTTTCGGCTGCGGTGCTTCCCTCAGGGAGATCGGCGA
>JAYTZE010000446.1:0-1509 GCA_043742385.1 Ilumatobacteraceae bacterium | reverse complement strand
ACGGGTTTGTGGTGGTAGGTGGGCTTGGGGTTAGGCGGCTGGTTCGAGGGTGACGGTCTGGCCGAGTCGTCGGAGTTCTGCGACGAGACGGTTGACTCGTTGCTGGGTTTCGTTGCGGCCGCTGAAGTAGTCCTCGCCGAGCTCGTTGTATTCGACGTTCTCGGCGAGCACGTGCCAGACGATCACGATCATGGTGTGCGCGACCGCGAAGATGGCCTTGGTCTCGGATCGTGATCCGAACCGTCGCCGGAACCTTCGGTACTGCGCCGACAGGTAGGTGCCTTTCGTGCGTGACGCCACCCAGGCTGCTTCACACAAGGCAGTTCGTAGCGCGGCGTTGCCTTTGCGGGCCCGGCCGGACTTGGACTTCCCGGCCGATTCATGGTTCCCCGGGCATAGTCCGGCCCACGAGGCGAGATGCCCGGCGGACGCGAACCTAGTCATGTCGACGCCAATCTCAGCGATGATGACTTGCGCGGTCCGATCACCAACACCGGGGATCGTCTTGAGGAGGCGGACCGCTTCAACGAAAGGGGTGATCATCTCATCAATGTTTTTATCGAGACGGTCGATCTGCCCGGCGAGGTAGTCGATGTGGTCAAGATGGAGGCGGGCCATGCGCCCATGGTGGGGACCGAACCGGCCGACCAGAGCCTCGCGGAGATCACCAATCTTGGATCGCATCCTGGTCAAGGCCATCTCGGCCAAAACCTCCGGATCACGTTCGCCCCCGATGAGCGCTTCGATCATGCGGCGTGGTCCAACGCCGAGCACGTCGGTTGCGACCGAGTCGAGCTTGATCCCGGCATCTTCCAAGATCTTCTGGAGACGTTGCGTTTCACGGACGCGGTCCTCGATCAGCTTCTTGCGATACCGGGTCAGATCGCGTAGCTCCGCGATCACCGCCGGCGGGACGAACGAGCCGCGCAGCAGCCCACACTCCGCAAGCTGGGCCAGCCACGCTGAGTCCGACACGTCGGTCTTGCGGCCCGGGAGGTTCTTCACGTGACGGGCGTTGACGAGCATCAACTCGACCCCGTCGCCCATCTCGGTCAGAACATGCCACACGGGTTTCCAATACACCCCGGTTGCTTCCATCACGACCAGCGTGACGTGCTGCTCGACCAGCCAGTCACGAAGCCGTTCCAACTGCCGGGTGAACGTCGAGAACTCCTGCACCTCCTGCGCCCGGCCGCGACCGCCCGGCGTGCGAACACACGCCATCACGGTGTCTTTGTGTACGTCCAGACCAGCAACTCGGTCCACGACGATCTGCATAACCGACCCCCTTCGCTCATACTTTCTCCGATAGGTGCTGCCGTGGGGGTCAAGGCAACATGAGACTCTGAGACACGTGCTCTACGGCAACACTCCAGCGTGCCCAAAACGACCCCCGACACCAATCTGACCTTCGAACTCACAGCACCAAGAGCAAGCGGTGTTCAACGGCAACACCACCATTTTCATCGCCCACGCGAGAGCCCGCCAGGGGTCATCGAAATCTGACCT
>JAYTZE010000445.1:0-1510 GCA_043742385.1 Ilumatobacteraceae bacterium | reverse complement strand
CGAACTCGGTGCCACCACGCTCGGTATCGAGGCCGCTGATCAAGCTGCGGTCGATTTTGACGAAATCGGCGGCGAACTGTCGCAGCAGCGCCAAGTTGGAGTAGCCGGTCCCGAAGTCGTCGATGGCGATGCGAACGCCGAGCCCATGCAGCTCGTCGAGCTGCGGTTGGGCGGCGACGATGTCGGCCATGACGATGTCCTCGGTGATCTCGACCGTCAATGCCGATGCACCGATACCGGCACGGGTGATGGCCTTGGCGACGTTCTCGACGAGGTCGCCATTGTTGAGTTCGACAGCCGACAGGTTGATCGACATGCTCAGGTTCGGGGCACGTAAGCGCAGCAACGAGGCTGCGCGCGTCGCCTCGTTGAGTACGAACTCGCCCAACTGGATCGAGAAGCCGGCGGATTCAACGATCGGCATGAACTTGCCGGGCAGGATCAGGCCGCGGGTCGGATGCTGCCACCGCACCAGGGCCTCGAATCCGAGCACCTCGCGGGTACCCGTATTGACGATCGGCTGGTAGTGAAGCGACAGCTGGTTGTCGCGGAATGCGGCGCGCAGCTCGCGCTCCATGTCGAGACGGTCGTCGACCTGGCGGCGCATTGTCTGGTCGAACAGGGCGATGCGGCGACGACCGGCCTGCTTGGCTGCGTACATGGCCAGGTCGGCGCGCTGAACGATCTCGTTGGCCGGGTCGGAACCAATGCCAAAGGCAACGCCAACACTCATCGACACCACGTGCTCACGGCCGTCGAGGCTGATCGGTGCTTTCACTGCCGACAACAGGCGGTCGGCGATGGCCGCAACCTCGAGATCGGTGCCGATGTTGCGACAGACCACCAGGAACTCGTCGCCGCCGAGGCGCCCCACGATGTCGCCGCCGCGTGTGGCGGTCTGCAGGCGATCGGCCACAACTTGCAGCAGGCGGTCACCGACCGAGTGGCCGAGGCTGTCGTTGACAACCTTGAAGTCGTCGAGGTCGCAGAACATCACGGCCATTCGTTCGCGGTCGCCGATCGTGTTCGTCAGCAGGTGGAACAGTTGTTGGCGATTGGGCAGACCGGTCAAGGCGTCATGGCCGGCATCGTGGGCCAGTCGTGCTTCGAGTCGCTTACGATCGGACAGGTCGCGATACGTCACTGCGAAGCCTTCGAGGCGACCATGCTCGTCGCGAATGCCGACGGCGACTCCCGACATCGGGTGTCGTTCGCCATCTTGATCGACCATCTCGATCTCACCGCTCCAGGTGCCACCGTCGCGGATGGCCTCGCCGATCTCGGCGAACATCGTCTCGCGGTATTCCTCGGGGATGAACTTCAAGGTGTCGTTGCGGTTCAGGGGGTTGGCGCCGAAGAAACGCTCGCCGGCCGGGTTGAGGTAGTTGGTGCCGTCTCCGAACGAGGCGATGGCCACCAGGTCGGTGGTCGCATCGGCGACGGCACGGAAGCGTTCCATCTCGCGCCGCCGTCCGACCTCGTCGTTCATGTCGCGAACGATCACCACGGT
>JAYTZE010000444.1:0-1512 GCA_043742385.1 Ilumatobacteraceae bacterium | reverse complement strand
TGTTCCAGGCCTATGCGTTGTTCCCGCACATGACCGTCGCCGAGAACGTCGCCTATGGCTTGCGGCAAAAGGGTGGAGTATCGAAATCCGAGATCTCGTCACGCGTCATTGAAGCGCTCGACATGGTCAAGATGCGTAAGCTGGCCGGCCGCAGGCCGCGTCAGATGTCGGGTGGCCAACAGCAACGCGTTGCGGTCGCACGTGCGCTGGTCAACCGGCCGAGTGTTCTGCTACTCGACGAACCACTCGGCGCTCTCGACCGCAAGCTGCGCGAAGAGATGCAGATCGAGCTGAAGCTGTTGCAGAGCCAGCTTGGCATCACGTTCATCTTCGTCACCCACGACCAAGAAGAGGCGATGAGCATGAGCGACCGCATCGCCATCATGCTCGAGGGTCATGTCGAACAACTCGGTGACCCCGAGACGGTCTACGAGCGACCGGCCACAGCGTTCGTTGCCGGCTTCATCGGTCGCAACAACTTCTGGCGTGGCCAGGCAACCCCCGACGGGATGGTTGCCGACGACGGCACAGTGTTTGTCGTCACCCGCCCCGACGAGGAGGTGCAGGCCGGCGCCGACGCGCTTGCTGCGGTCCGCCCGGAGTGCTTCACCATCGACACCACCGACCCCGAAACGAACACCAACGTCATCGGTGGCTCGATCGCCGGCGTCTCGCACTTCGGCGACACATTGCAGTACGTCGTGCGAACCGCCAAGCGCGACCTCGTCGTATTGTTGCCTCGTCAGCAGGCACCCAAGGTGGTACCAGGCGATCGCGTGTGGTGTCGTTGGGCGAGCGACGACGTCTACTCGTTCTCTGCCCGACAAGCCCACCTTGTTCTTGCCGATCCAACCACAGAAACTGCCGGACTTCCGGCGTAGCAGATCCACCGACCCTCCAGGGAGAACCAATGACTACCGAATCCGTTCGAATTCTTGCTCCGGCCTCGTTCCATCGCAGCATGGTCAGCCGCCGAAACTTCCTCGCCCTCGGCGCGGGCATGGGGCTCGTGCTCCTTGGTTGTGGCGACGACAATGTTTCCCCGGCGGCCGAGGGCACCAGTGGTGCAGGCGGCACCGCGGCCCCCGTAAAGGCCTCGGGCACCGTGGCGCTGTACACGTGGGGCGAGTATCACGACCCCGATCTGGTCGGGGAGGCCAGTGACGAAATCGGCGTCACCATGAACGTGCAGTACTACGCCTCGAACGAGGAGTTGATCGCCAAGCTCGAAGCCACCAAGGGCAACAGCGGGTTCGATCTCATTGTGCCCACCGGGCCGTACTTGCCACAGATGATTTCCAAGGAGTTGCTGCTGAAGCTCGACAAGACGAAGATCCCGAACTGGGACAACATCGACCCGGCGTACCTCGGCCGCGAGTGGGATCCCACCAACGACTACGCCGTGCCGCGCGACTGGGGTTCTACCGGTTTCATCTACGACTCATCGGTGATCACACGCGAGCTGACGACGTGGGCCGACTTCTTCGATGCCGCCGCCAATGAGGCCAGTGG
>JAYTZE010000443.1:0-3247 GCA_043742385.1 Ilumatobacteraceae bacterium | reverse complement strand
AATGCGCCGCGTCTCCGACACTGCCCGAGACCGCCGCACCCGCGCCGGGGCAGTTCGAGCAGACATACCGAGCGCTCGCCGCAGATGGTGCCAGCAGTGTGGTGACCATCTCGTTGAGCGGCGCGTTGTCGGCAACCATGCAGTCGGCCGAACTGGCTGCGCGGTCGGTGGCTGATCTCATTCCAGTCACCGTGATCGACAGTCGCTCCGCAACGTTGGGCCTCGGTGCCATCGTTGCCTCGTGCGCGCGCATGGCCGCCAGCGAGGCGACCCACGACGAGGTCGTGGCCCATGCCACGGATCTCGCCGGGCGGACGCACGTGTGGGGTGCGCTCGACACGCTCGACAATCTCAAAAAAGGCGGGCGCATCGGCGGCGCAAAAGCCCTTCTGGCGTCGGCCTTGGCGATCAAGCCGATCATCGAGGTCCGCGAGGGCAAGGTCGAGCAGGGTGGCAAGCAGCGCACGCGCAGCAAGGCCCTCGCGTTTCTTGTCGAGAAGGTTGCTGCCGTCGAAGGACTCGACAGCTTGTTCGTGTTGCACGCCGACTGCCGCGATGTCGACCAGTTCGTCGCCCTGTTGCGCCCTCACGTCGACGGCGAGATCGTCGTCGGCGACATCGGCCCGGTCGTCGGATCGCATGCCGGACGAGGCACCATCGGGGTCGCGTTCTTCACCCGCGCTTGACCTATTGCCCGGTTTCTCCAGCCCTGCGCCACTAGCGTTTGCGGGCGGACATGTCAGCAACAATTCCTGGCGCAGCCAGCCCTCCACCGATCTCTGCGTCGATTCTCGCCCAGCGTTACCAGCTGGAGCGACGACTCGCGCAAGGCGGTATGGCCGAGGTGTGGTTGGCGACCGACCTGGCACTGACGCGGCAGGTCGCAGTCAAGCTGCTGAAGCCGACGCTGGCTGCCGACCCGGTGGTCGCCGAGCGCTTCCGTCGCGAGGCAATCGCCGTCGCCCAGCTGAGCCATCCCAACATCGTCGCCGTCTACGACGCGATCGAAGACACCAGTGGCAGCAGCCGCCGGCTGGCCGTCGTCATGCAACTTGTCAACGGCAAGAGCCTTCGCCAACTGCTCGACGAGCAGCGCCGGCTGAGCCCCGACCTCACGATCCACATCGGCTCGTGCGTTGCCGCTGCCCTCGACACAGCGCACCGTGCCGGACTGGTGCATCGCGACGTGAAGCCAGGCAACATCTTGATCACACCCGACGGCCGCGTGCTGCTGACCGACTTCGGCATTGCCAAGGGACTCGGTGCCACCGGCGACGACCTCACCAGCGCCAACGTGATGATGGGTACAGCGAAGTACCTGTCGCCAGAACAGGTCCGCGGCAAGAAGCTGGATGGTCGAGCCGATCTGTACTCGCTCGGGCTCGTGCTGTACGAGTGCCTCGCCGGGCGCGTGCCGTTCCTCGGCGAAACCGACACCGATACTGCGCTGGCTCGACTCAATCGCGATCCGACTGATCTTGCTCGACTGCGACCGACATTGCCGTACGGTCTTGCCGAGCTGATCCACCGACTCCTCGCCCGTCGACCGATGGACCGTTTCGCGACCGGCTCGGAAGTACGCGTCGCGCTGACCCGGGTGGCCACCCACGTCGACGACCCGACCGGGTCGGCGACGCCTCCGGCAGGCGCACCGGGCCGACGGCCGACCGGCCAGAATTCCGTCGTCGCCAAGTACCCGGTCGCCGGTCTCGAGCCCGACGCGATCGGCGGCTACCGACCGGTGCAGCGCAGCGGCCGACCAGTGGGTCCGGCGCACCGCGCCGATCGCACACCCACGAGTACGACCATGCCCCGTCAGCAACCGAACAAGACATTCGAGCATCGCCGTGGCCCCTCACTGATCCTCGTCGGCGGCCTGTTGGCTGCGGCGCTCGTGCTCGGCGGTCTGTTGTGGACCACCCTGCGCGACAACACGCCCGACAGCGGGTTCGCGGCTCCACCCACGGTCGTGCCCATCACCACGACCATTGCCCCGGCCACGCCGACGTCGAAGATCGTCCAAGTCACCACGTACGACCCGGAGGGCGACGACGGGCAGGAGAACGACGACCTGGTGTCGCGCTCGATCGACGGCGATCCGGCCACCGTCTGGTCGACGCTGTGCTACGGGTCGAAGTCGCTCGGCGGCAAGCAGGGCGTTGGTGTCGTCGCCGACCTCGGCACGGCGGCGATTGGAACGTTCACGGTCTCGATCAGCAGCGCGCCCTACCAACTGCAGATTCTTACCGCTGGCGACGGAGTGATCCCAGCGCAGATCGCAGACTGGGGCTCGCCGTTGAAGAAGGCGGTGGGTGCGGATCCCGAAGCCGTCACCGTGTCGCTCAGCAAGCCGACTCGCTATGTGCTCGTGATGTTCAAGGAGCTGGCCAAAACCGACGAATGCACCAAGAACCCCTACCGCGGCGACATCTCTGAAATGAGCTTCGTCGTCACCTGACACGGGTTGCGGCGGTAGTCTCGCCGCCATCGCAACACAGCTCGCCGACCCCGAGCTGGTGACTGCAGCCCAGGGGGGAGACCGTGGGGCACTCGACCAGCTGCTGCGCCGTCACTACGACCGCGTGCATGCGGTGTGCCGGCGGATCACCGGCCACGACGCCGACGCAGCTGATGCGGCGCAAGACGCAATGATCGCAATCGTGCGCAGTCTCGACCGGTTCGACGGACGTTCGTCGTTCGGAACGTGGGTCTATCGCATCGCCACCAACGCGAGTCTCGATGAGCTCCGCCGCCGCAAGCGTCGAGCCATGCCGATCTCGAGCGACGACGAGAATCGTCATCACAACGACATCGCCGACCCCGACAGCGGTCAACGAATCGATGCCATTGGCGATCATCTGGCTCTCGATGCAGCGCTTCGACAACTCAGCGACGAGTACCGCCTGCCCGTCGTACTGCGTGATGTGGCTGATCTCGATTACGCGGAGATCGCCGCTGCGCTCGACATACCTATCGGTACCGTGAAGAGTCGTATCGCCAGAGGGCGGGCGGCGCTGGCCGATGCCCTGTCACCCGATACCGGGAACCAAGCCACCGATCCCGAACGTCCAAGTAGAGCACCATGAACGACGACGACCTGCCCATCAACGCCGAACTGGCCAGCGCCTACCTCGACGGCGAACTCGACGCAACCGAGCGCGCCGCAGCAGCCGCGAACCCCGACGTGATAGCAGTGGTCGACGCATTCGCACGAGTACGCACAGCACTCGGCGAGGTCGCACCCGTG
>JAYTZE010000442.1:0-1515 GCA_043742385.1 Ilumatobacteraceae bacterium | reverse complement strand
CAAACCAGCTGCGTTGGCCACGGTGACATTCGACGAAGGGCAACCACCCGGGTTGCTCGACGTCACAGCACCAGCGGTCATCGACGTGAACGTCACTGGATACGGGTTCGTGTTGGTGATCGTGAAGAACACGTCACCTGCAGTAAATCCCGGATACAGATCTGCAGCACCCGTGGCAGCTGTGATGGTCAAGGCTTGCGCAGAAAGCGCCTTTGCTTGTCCCGACCCACTGCCGTTCGCTGACCACAACGCTGCTGCAATACCACCGCCAGCCATCATGACTCCAACAGCTACAAAGGCTGCGACCTTGCGTCTTCGATTCATTGGGTTCCCTTCGCCTATTGGCTGCCGCCCCGGCCCCACTGGACGAAATCGACATTTCTGGATCGGCCCGCACAGTGATCAACTTGAGCAAAACTTGCCGGATAGGCCAAACGACCCATGCGCTCCACACGCTTGCAGCGAACCGCCACGGGCCTGGATCTCGACGCTGCCGACGTGTCCAAGTTTCGGATTTGGGGCCGGTGGTACCGCGACTGCGTCGACGGTTCCAGCGCTTTCCGGGAGCGGTAGTGGGTATGTCGACGTTGAGCCCGGCCGCCGCAACTACTTCCCCTGTCAGGGAACGGGCCAGACCACGACCATTCTGATCTCCGGACTTGGCAACACGTCGTTCGTGTGGTCGCCGGTGCAAGGGCTGCTCGCTCAGCGGGACGATCCACGGGTATGCCTGTTCGAGCGGGCGAGCCTGGCCCAAGTGATCCAGCCGTCGGCAACGTCGACGCCACGAATGCGGTCGCCGATCTGCTAGCCGCACTTCACGGTTTGGAGCTGATCGAACCGGTTGTACTGGTGGGTGCGTCGTACGGCCGTCTGGTGGCACAGCTGATGCGCGTACGCATCCGGATCGCGTCTCCGGAATGGTGCTGGTCGATTCGACCCACGCCGATCTCGATGCCCGCATCGAGGCGATCCTTCCGCCGGCGATCTCGGCCGAGCGACGCACGAAAACTGGGGTCCGGGCCGGAACCGGTCACGTTCGATGGTCTGCTCGCCAGTGATCGTGCAGTGATTGCTGCACCCCCGTTTCTGCAAGTACCGCTGGCCATGGAATCGGACTGGCACTTGCGCGCTCGATCGCCGAAGCCGAAGGCGGTCGGCTCCTGCTCGCGCGACGACAGCCAACCACCTTCTCGCTCGTGCTTCTCTCGGCAGCCGACCCTGTCTGAGTCCGGTGCCTTCCGACGCGGTGGCGATGATTGTGCGCGGGTCCTTGCACCTAGAAGGTGTTCCCTGCCGCTGGAACCGCCCACCGCCGCCAACCCGTAGCGACTGGCGGGACCCAGCGCTCCCATTACCGTCGACCCGACTCACCGTCACGCGGTCCGGTGCGATGAGAGGTGTGCACCGTCCGCGGGCCCATCTCTCATCGCATACACGGTTGTGTCAGCCGAAGCTCACCACTGGGCAGTTGACGATGAATCCGGCGGGGCCGAACGCTCCGCCGGGTCCTGT
>JAYTZE010000441.1:0-3256 GCA_043742385.1 Ilumatobacteraceae bacterium | reverse complement strand
ACGAGGTGCATCAGGTCGTGGTATTGGCAGACGGCCGCCGCCTGTCGATCGACCCACCCCCGGCTGGTGACGTGGAGTCGACCATGCCCGTGTCGACGCCGATCGATGCCACAGCGCACGGCCCGCAGCCCGGTGAGGCGTTGGGTCTGTACTTCGGCGCCCGTTCGGGCGACAAGGGAGGAAACGCCAACGTCGGCATGTGGGCCCTCGACGCTGGCGGCTACGCGTGGCTCGCGGCGAACCTCACCGCCGATGCTGTACGAGCCCTCATTCCCGAAACAGCTGGCCTCGAGATACGCCGGTTCGAGCTCCCCAACCTGCTTGCCCTCAACTTCGTGATCGTCGGCTATCTCGGGCAGGGCGTCGCCTCGAGCACCGCCTTCGATGCCCAGGCCAAAGGCCTCGGCGAATACCTGCGCAGCCGCCCCTGGCCCGTCGCTGAAACTTGGCAGGCGGATCAGGGGAGCAGCCGGTAGCCGATACCGCGCGCGGTGACGATCAGCTTCGGCTCGTCGGGCTGGTCCTCGATCTTGACGCGCAGGCGGCGCACATGGGCGTCGACCAAGCGGCTGTCGCCCAGATACTCGTACCCCCACACTCGCTCCAGCAGCTGATCTCTCGACAGCACCATGCCCACATGATCGGCGAACTCGCACAGCAGCCGGAATTCGGTCTTGGTCAGACTCAATTCTCGACCACCTTTCAGGGCAATCCCCTGCACACGGCGCAATTCGACGTCGCCAAAGCGACTAGCCGGGGCCATCGACGGCACGTCGTGCAGGTGAACTCGTCGCAAAGCGGCACGGATCCTGGCTGCCAGCTCCTTTGGCACGACCGGCTTGGTGACGTAGTCGTCTGCCCCCGCCTCCAGACCCGCAACGAGGTCGTACGTGTCGGCTTGGGCCGTGACGATGATGATGGGCACGATGCTCGTGGCGCGCAGGCTGCGACATACCTCGAAACCGCTCATATCAGGTAACCGAAGGTCGAGTAACACCAGGTCAGGCTCACGCTCGGCAAAGGCCGCGAGACCTGACTTGCCGTCCTGCGCCTCGCGAACTTCGTAACCCTCGTCCTCGAGGGCCAGGCTCAACGCCAGCCGGATGGCATCGTCATCTTCGATGAACAACAGAGAATGCACTCGCCGAACCTACTCGCCTCTCGAAGAACCGCCCTGCCCCAGAAAGTACTCGCCCAAAGCCTACTCGGCGTGGTCATTCTGTTACAGAAAACGCACACTCGCCGCGTTGTCCCGTCACATTGGTACGTCACCATAGCGATTGTTCACGCTGCCCCGGTGAGGTACCTACCTCCCCCTGGTACCTCACCGGCAGCGCGAAAAGGGTGCGGGCAGCAATTTCTTACCGAAGTCTCATCAATCCGTCGCTTGATCTAATCGTCAAGGTGAGTCCGTCCAACGTAGGAGGCTGCAAGTTGCTGACACCTATCCTTACTGCGCACACCGATACCTACCGGCACGTGACGATGATTGGTGTCACCGGGCCGATCATCAACCGCGAGCAGGCCATGTCGATCCGCAGCACCTGCCTGATCGGCCCGCAGTCATATGGTTTGGTGATCAATCTTTCCGGCGTCTCTCTGCTCGCCGAAGTCGGCCTCGATGCCTTGCGCGACGTGGCTCGCATCTGCGCCGACCGTGGTCAACAACTGGTCTTCGTGTGCAGTGAACTGATGCTGCGCAGCGAATTGATCCTCGCCGATCTCGACACGCTCGCTCCTGTGCTGCAAAGCGAAGAGCAAGCCGTGCCGCTGGTCAGCATCGCCGCCTGAGCGCACCCGCCACCGCTCGCCGGCTCCAGATCGGGCACACTGTGCCCGTGGCCGATCGCCAACGACGCTCCTTACGTCTGCGCACCCGCGTGACGCTGTTCTTCAGCTTGACCGCGCTCGTCGCAAGTCTCGCGTTGGCAGTGGTCACGTATGGCGTTGCCCGCAACTTCCTCGTCGATCAACGTTCCAAGGTCATCGAAGCCCAAGCCATCTCCAATGCCACGCTCGTCCGCACGACCCTGTTGGGTCCTCCGGTGCCCCAAGACAGCGCCATCGGCGATCTCGTGCTGAGCCTGAAGCGCAGCGGCGAGGGCTTCGCCTTTCTGGACGTCGACAATGCGGGAGAGTTCGGAGACGCACGATTTCAGCGTTCGTCGTACCCTCCCCAGCTCATGAACGTCGTGGCCCAAGGCGGCGGCGCCACCCAGCGTTTCAGCGTCGACGGGGAGCCGTACATGGCGGTCGGCATCGACATCCCGGCAGCGCGCGCCCAGTACTACGAAGCGGTGCCGCTGAGCGACACCGACAACGCGCTGAGGACAATCAGCAATGCGTTGGGTATAGGCGCCTTGGTCACCACGATTTTCGCCGGCGCGTTGGGCTGGTCGACCAGTCGCCGGCTGCTACGTCCGATATCGCGCGTGGCCACGGCAGCGGGCGAGATCGCCTCGGGCGGACTCGATACGCGCATGGCGCCCGAGGCCGACCCCGACCTCGCTCGCCTCGTGAAATCATTCAACGACATGGCCGATGCAGTGCAGACGAGGTTCGAGCGCGAGGCCCGCTTTGCCTCCGACGTCAGCCATGAACTGCGGTCGCCAATTACGGCACTGACGGCAGCCGTGGAGGTGCTCGACGGTCGGCGTGCGGATCTGCCCGAGCGCAGCCAGCAAGCCCTCGATGTCGTCGTGGGGCAAGTGCGCCGGTTCGATCAGATGGTTATGGATCTACTCGAACTGTCGCGCATCGACGCAGGATCTACCGAGCTGCTGCGCGAGGAGGTCGACATCGGCGAGCTCGTCACCCGAATCGCTCAGCGCTATGGGTTCGGCGACACTCCGATCGAGATCGACGCCAAGGTGCCCAGGACCGTGCGCGTCGACAAGCTGCGCTTCGAGCGAATCCTGGCCAACTTGCTCGACAACGCCCGCGAGCATGCCGGTGGGCCATCACGAGTGAAGGTCGAACCACACGGTCGTCACGGTATTGCCCTGTCGGTTGACGACGCAGGGCCTGGAGTCGCACGGGGAGAACGAGCCCGCATCTTCGAACGCTTCGCCCGCGGCAGCGCGGCTCGGCACCGCGTCGGCACCGGTCTCGGACTCGCCCTCGTCGCTGAGCACGCGCAGGCTCACGGTGGCGAGGCCTGGGTCGAAGATCGACCTGGCGGAGGCGCTCGATTCAAAGTCAGCTTTACGGAGGTGGCGTGATGATCAAAAGACTGACGACGATCACCATCGTTTTG
>JAYTZE010000440.1:0-3261 GCA_043742385.1 Ilumatobacteraceae bacterium | reverse complement strand
TCTGCGATGGATCGACGGCGTCGTCGTGCGAGAACAACAACTTGCCGGCGGTGTACAGCAGGAACGCACCGAAGATGAACAGCATCCACTCGAAGCGCGTGATCAGGGCGACGCCGGCGAAGATGAAGGCGGCGCGCAACACGAGCGCCCCGAACACACCCCAGAACAACACCCGGCGTTGGTACGCGGGTGGAACCTTGAAGTACGCCAGAATCAACGCCCACACGAAGACGTTGTCGATCGACAGGCTGTATTCGATGAGGTAGCCGGAGAACCATTCGCTTCCAGCTGTACCGCCGAACGAGACGATCATCACGATGCCGAACGTGACACCTATGGCCACCCAAGCGACCGTCTCGATCGCGGCCCGATGCAGCGTCGGCGCGTGGGCGTGACGATTGAGCAGCAAGATGTCGAACAACAAGAGCGCGATGATCACACCGATCGTGGCGCCCCATGCCCAACCAGGGACGTCGAGGTCAACGAATTGGTCGCGGCTACTGCCGCTGGCGATCACGCCGAGCAGCATTTAGTCACGACCGAGTAGACCGCCAAACGCCCCACCCATCGATGTTCCGCTGGAGTTACCGGTGCCGATGAAGCTGCGGATCCAGCCCATCAACTCCGTCGGGTTGCGGGTCTGGGTCCACACCCGACCCGGACCGGTGAAATCGAAGACGAAGCCCTCGCCACTCTTCCAGCTCTGCACCAAGCCACCGCCGCTGGCCTTGCGCATCTGCATCTGCACGGTGTCTTCGTAGGCGACCATGTGCCCCGTATCGATGGTGATGGCCTGCCCAGCCTGAAGGTTCCACACCTCCAGCGCGCCGTAACAGGCGAACACAACGGTGCCTTGACCCTCGGTGCGGATGATGAAACCGCCTTCGCCACCGAACAGGTTCTTGAAGCCACCCCATTGGGTGTCGATGGTGACGTTGACCTCGTTGGCCAACCACGAACCCTTCTGCACGAAGAGCGCATGCCCCGGCGACACATCGTGGGTGGTGAGATCACCTGGCAACCGAGCCGCGATGTCGACAAAGCCGCCAGCAGCCGGAGCCGTGTAGGTGCTGACGAAGAAGCTCTCGCCGCCAAGTGCAGCACGCTTCAGCGACTTCATGATGCCGCCCTCGGCCTTCGATTGCAGCACGACGCCCGACGACATGGCCATCATCGCCCCGCTCTCGACGCGCACTGGCTCGTTGGGTGCAAGGGTCAAGCGAGCGACCCCGTACGCGGGGCCTTGACGAGTCTGTACCTGCATGTAGACCCTCCGCCTATTTCGTTTCCGACGCGCCGCCGTCGCCCGAGCGAGTGATGATGGCCTGCGCTGCCGCGAGGCGAGCGATGGGCACCCGGAACGGACTGCAACTGACGTAGTCCAGGCCGGCATCGTAGAACAGCTGGATGCTCTCCGGGTCGCCGCCATGCTCGCCACAGACGCCGAGCTTCAGACCCTTCTTCGCGCTGCGGCCGCGCAAGGCCGCGATACGAACGAGTTCGCCCACGCCGTTCGCGTCGATGGTCTCGAACGGGTTGCGCTTCAGCAATCCCTGCTCGAGATAGGCGGGCATCATGCGACTCTCGACGTCGTCGCGGCTGAAGCCGAATGTCATCTGGGTCAAGTCGTTGGTACCGAAACTGAAGAAGTCAGCCTCTTCGGCGATCTCATCGGCACAGAGCGCGGCACGCGGTGTTTCGATCATGGTGCCGATGGTGATGTCGGGCTTGTTCTTCATGCCCTTCAGCGCCTCGTCGATCTCGGCCTGCACCCAGCTGCGAGCCAATGCCAGCTCTTCGCGCGAGACGGTGAGGGGGATCATCACCTCGACGATCGGGTTCTTGCCCTTCTTGCGCAGTACTGCTGCTGCGGCGAGAAGCGCCTTGACCTGCATGGCGTAGAGGCCGGGCTTCACGACACCGAGGCGCACGCCGCGGGTGCCGAGCATTGGATTGTGTTCGGCCCAATCCTCGGCGGCGCTCAGCTCCTTGCCTTCGCGCGTCGACAGCCCCTCGGAAGCCTGTTTGATCCTGAGCTCCTCGATCGACGGCAGAAACTCGTGCAGCGGAGGATCAAGCAGGCGAATTGTCACCGGCAGGCCATCCATCGCCTCGAGGATCTCCTCGAAGTCGATCTGCTGCACACGACCCAGTTCGGCTAGCGCGGCGGCTTCCTCGGCGGGAGTGTCGGCCAGAATCATCTCCCGTACTACCGGCAGGCGATCCGGGGCCAGGAACATGTGCTCGGTGCGACACAGACCGATGCCCTCCGCACCGAGCTGACGGGCATTCGTGGCGTCCTCGCCGGTATCGGCGTTCGCGCGTACGGCCAACTTGCCCTTGCGCACCTGATCAGCCCACTCGAGGATCGTGGCGAACTCCGCAGGCGGTTCGGCAGCTTCCAGCTGCATCTCGCCGAGCACGACCTCGCCCGTCGTGCCGTCGAGCGAAATGATGTCGCCCTCCTTCACGACCACGTCGCCGGCGGTGAACTGCTTGCCCTCGATCTTCACCATGTCGGCACCCACGATTGCCGGGGTGCCCCAACCACGAGCCACCACCGCTGCGTGGCTGACGAGCCCACCGCGCGCGGTCAGGATGCCCTGGCTGATCATCATGCCGTGCACATCTTCCGGGCTGGTCTCGCTGCGCACCAGGATCACCGGCTCGCCGCGATCGTCGGCATCGGCCGCGTCGTCGGCGGTGAAGTAGACCCTGCCGACGGCAGCGCCCGGTGACGCGGCCAGGCCCTTGGCGATGACCGTGCCCTTCCCGGCAAACTGTGGGTGCAGCACCTGATCGAGATGATCGGCAGCGACGCGCATGATGGCCTCGTGCTTGCTGATCTTCCAGCGAGCCTTGCCCTTGCCCGTGCCCTTCGTCATGTCGACGGCCATCCTCAGCGCAGCGGCCCCGGTGCGCTTACCGACGCGCGTTTGCAGCATCCACAACTTGCCCTGCTCGATGGTGAACTCGGTATCGCACATGTCGGCGTAGTGGCGCTCGAGGCGGTCGAAGATGTCGAGCAGCTCGGCATGAATCCTCGGGAAGTGACCCTTCAGATGATCGAGGTCTTCGGTGATTCGGATGCCGGCGACGACGTCTTCACCTTGGGCGTTGATCAGGAAGTCGCCGTACGGCGTGTTCTCACCTGTGGCGGCATTGCGGGTGAAGCCCACGCCGGTGCCACTGAGCTGGTCGCGGTTGCCGAACACCATCGCCTGCACGTTCACCGCGGTGCCGAGGTCGTGGCTGATGCGC
>JAYTZE010000439.1:0-6417 GCA_043742385.1 Ilumatobacteraceae bacterium | reverse complement strand
AGAAAGGTGGCTTTCCTTTGGCGTTGCAGCAAATCGGTACCGTCGCCGCGTTGGCAGCGCAACATTTCGGTGCGCACGGTACGAGCGAACTCGCCCGGTGTCGATCGCTGCGCGACTCCGGCGAGGAACTCGCTGCGTTCCGCGAAACGGCCCTGTTCGACCGGGTCGAGTTTGGTGACGGCGTTGGCGATCACGTCGACGTGAGCGGCCGAGACGTTGCCGTCCGCGAGCGCTGCACCGAATTGGGGTAGTGCTTCGATTGCTGCGGCACGTTTGAAGGATTGCATCCCTTGGCCAAGCGACACCCGAGGTGCCTTGGCGACGACATCTTCGGGGAAGATCGCCGGCGATTCGACCGCCAACTGGGCGAGTCGTTGGGCAACAGCGATCTTGGTGGCTTCGGCCCAAGCGATCAGTCGTGTCAGGCCGTGTAACACCTCCGTGCAACACTCGACATCAGCGCCAGCGACATCGACCGCGGTCAGGTCCCCGACCAGCTCGACCACTTCCGATGACTTCATGAATCGAACACTAGTTCTTCGGCGTCTTGCACGTCAAGCCTAATATTCAAATACTTCTACAAATTATTATGTCTCAGTAGAGATAGAATATTAAATACTCGCATCGATGGCCGAGGTCGTGCCAGCGCTGGCCGCGCCGACACAACAGATCGCTGCCGCTTTGCAGCCAACTCAGTGGCTCGTGCAGTGGCAACGACCATCGCCAGGGCGAGACCGTCGACTTCGCCGCCAATTCGGTTCGGTCACAATTGGAGTAGCGCGGCCCATGCTGCGGCGATCATGCGATCGTGGAAGGCCGAGTTCCCGCAGCGGCAGTTGCGATCGCGACGTAGTGACGAACGCGTCGGAGGTTTGGCCGGGGGACAGGTCGATGTCGCGCTGGTGCGCGGCCCCGATCATCGACCGATGGCGCCGACCTGTTGACCATCGACGACTGGCTGATCGCCATCGCCACGTCGGCAGGCGTTGGCATCACGCCAGCGTCGACGGCAACGTTGCATCCACATCCGGACGTTCGATTCATTCCGATCCACGACGCACCGACCGTTCCGCTCGTCTTGGTATGGCCGCGGCGCAACCCGCATCCCCATACCAAGGCATTCGTCGCCAACGCCCAGCACGTCGTGCGGGGCTAGCGGACTAGGTGCTGGGCGTTGGCTGACGGTGCCAGCGGTAGTGGGTCTGACGGGTCCGGCCGACGGCCGCACACGCTGCGCTCGTGCCCACTACTGGGGTGAGCTCGTGGATCGCGCTCTCGATCATTTCGTCGCGTCGCCGTTGATCTCGGCGCTGTCGGTGGCGAGTTCCTCCAACAGCGCCGAGACTTTTCCCTGGACCTCGATCACAGTTCGAGCTCGAACCAAGTCGTCCTCGAGACGTTCGACCCGATGGCGTAGCCGGGTGTTCTCCCGTTCAATGGGCTCAAGCGGCGGCCTGCCGGGCTTGCCGGCCAGCGCCTCGATGGCGCCTCGGTCGCGTTGCTTGCGCCACTCGGAGAGCAGCGAGGTGTACAAGGCCTCGCGGCGTAGCAGTTCGCCCTTGCCGTCGCGATCGAGCAGCTCGTACGCGGCGAGTATCTCCAGTTTGTACGCTGCCGCGTACCGCCGGCGCCTCGCCCGCCCAATATGGGCGGGCGTGTCCGGTCGCGAGTTGATGGTCATCGCCATCGGGTATCTCCGTTTCTCGCCCTCATTTGAAGGTGAGCCAGCGCAAGGCTGATGCACCATGTCGGCATGATCAATCTCACCACTTGTCGGCATAGACAGTGAGGGCATCTGCCGCCTTTGCGGAGGTGCAGTCCGCTGCAGCGCCTTTCGCGTACATGGTGCCTGCCGGGGCGATGACCGAGTCCCTGATGTAGAAGCAGGTGTTCGTGTCGGACAGAACGGCGGCGAACCATTGGTCCTTCGTCGAGCCAACCGACACGTTCTTCGCGCCGGTCGAGATCCCGGCCTGGAATGTCAGTGATGGCTCGCTGCTGCCTAGGTTCAGAGCGCTCGCATCGATGTAGGTACCGGCGTCGGCGTACAGGGTCTTGGCCGTGGTCAGGGCGTTGCGGGCCGACGACTGGGCGCTGCGGTCCTTGGCCTTGTTCTGCGCACCCAGGAAGGTTGGGATCGCGATCGCCAGCAAGATGGCGATGATCAGAACGACCACCATCAGCTCGATGAGCGTGAATCCTTTGTCTTCGTCCCGCCGACGTGATTGCAATGCGTTCATTTTGTTCTCTCCAGTACTCGACTTCTTGATCTGCTGTGTCGGCCGGTCGGCAGCAGATCGATCACCGCATTCCCCATCCGCCCTAACAATGTCGCGACGGCGAAGTCCGCTCGCTACGACTACGGGGTGGGCGCAACCGGCGTTCCGCTGGTGAACACACGCGCCGCCAGCACGAGCTGTTCGGTCGCGTCGGGCTGCACGGTGATGCCGATCTGTTCGATGACGAACAATCGGTCGAAGTCGCGCAGCCGCTGCACGTAAGCCAGGGTCGCATCGTGCGTGCCCGACGCGGTGATCGCGATCTGCAGCGAACCACCGGGCCCACTCGGATTCACACTGAGCGGCGACGGCGAGATCGACCCGTGCAACATCCCTGTCTCGACGGCGATTGATTGAAGCTGGCGCAGCAGCGTGGGAACCGCCGGATCCGCCGGAACCGAGACAGCAAGTCCCGTTGGATCTGTGACCGAAGGATCACCCGACTCATCGACCGGTGTCAGAAGGGCCAGATCAGCGCTCGAGATCTGCTGCTGCACACGCTGTCGGTCGTCGCGTAGTGACGAGAGTTCGGCGCCCTGCGGCCTGATCAGGAAGGTGTACGCGGCGAAGAGCACCAAGACGCCCATCACGATCAGCATCGTGTTGTCCTTGCGGCTGCGGTTCATCCTGCAACCTCCTCGGCCACGGTGCGGTCGACAAGATTCTCGGCGGTCAAGGTCATCGCCATGGTGAGCTGCACGGACGTTGAACCGTCGGGCAGCGTGATGACGGTGAGACCAGACGCCCACGGGTCGGCGAATCTCGGGTCGGTAGCGAGCGAATCAAGCCAATCGGCAACGGCCACCAGACCGGGGGCTGTAGCTGTCAGTGTCAGTCTGGCGAGCGGCAATGCGGCCTGCGCGGCGACGGGATCGACAGCTGCTACCTCAGTGTCGACGACGGATGGATCGACGATGACACCGATTGGGGGTGGTTCGACCACGCCCTGGAACGAGGAGATGTTCACACCCAACGGAGTGCTCCCACCGCTGACGGCACCTTCCACGGCGAGCCAATCGATGTCACCGGGGGCGACGCTTGCCGCAACCGCCGCCGGGCTGGCGCCACCAGTCGACACAACCGGTCCCGCGGCGGCCGGTGCGTCGGCGACGCGAACCTGTAGGTCGGCGAGTTGTACCTGCGCTGCTGTCAGTGCGGTCTGCTCGTCGGTGATCGCCGAACGACCATGCATGTAGTACGCGCCCGCCGCACCCACCAGGACTACTGCTCCGACGCGGGCGAGGGCTCGGCGGCTGATCAGGGTGTGGCTGGAACCCGACGCCACCGGTGACAAGTCGATCCGCCGGTCCTTCGGCCTGCCGCCGCGAAGTGCGACACCGAGGGCGGCACCCATGTACGGGGCGAGGTACGGCAGGTCGGATTGGTCGAATCCGGCGTGAGCCCCAAGGCGCACGTGGGCGAAGGGATCGGCGGCCTCGACCTCGAGATCGAGCTCATCGCTGAGTGCAGATGTGAGACCGAGCAGCAGCGACCCTCCACCGGTCACGAGCAGTCGCCGAACCGGTCGCGCGGATGATTGCTCGGCGTAGAACGACAGTGACGCCCGTACTTCGCCGATCAACTCGTCGACGTTCGGTGCAGCGTTCAGCATCGTCGACCCAAATGCCGATTCGACATCGTCTTCGAGGCGTTTGGCGCGCTCTGCATCGTGTTCGCTCATTGCCAGCTGATTGGCGAGGCGCTCCGTCATGCGACGCCCGCCGACGTTGGTGACGGTTCGTGAATACAGCGCCTCGCCGTCGCGTGCCGCCACAACGACAACCGTTCCGGCACCGATCGACAGCACAACATCGACACCATCGTCCTGCTCAGGGTCGGGACGGGTGAACGCCGCCGCCAGTGCAGCAGGTATGACATCGACTGCCGCCACCTTGAGGTCGGCGCCATTGAGCGCCATCACCAACGGCTCGACCGCGTCGAAGTGCGTGGCTGCCAGCAGGAGTTGCTGGGTTTTGTTGGAGGTGTCGGGCCCTTCGATCGTTCTGATGTCGAACACGGTCTCGTCGGGAGGCAGCGGAACGAAGTCGTCGAGTTGCAGGCGGATGGTCGACATCAGTTCGTCGTGCGACAGCCGCGGCATTTCGATCGCCCGCACGATCACACGAGCCGATGACATCCCCACTCTGACCTTCTTGTCCTTGAAGCCCACCTCGGCCCAGAGCCGCCGAAGCGCCAGCGACACAGCGGCCGCGTCGATGACTTCGCCGTCGACGACCGCACCGACCGGCAGACCGACTTGCCCCATCCGACAGATCGCAGGCGGGTCACCCAGTTCGACCTCGACCGCGCGGACGGCATTGGTGCCCACGTCCAATCCAATTACTCGTGCGGCCATCCGCGATCTCCTCGATCTCGGGCACTTGGGTCGGCCTTTTCGATCCGCTGTCGACAGCGGATCCCCCAGCTGTGGAAGACCTGGTCAGACGTCGTGGTGAATGGCCGACACGAAAGGTGTGCGACGTGACCCTGATCTTCGATTGCAGAGCAGGCGCGCGGACGGCGGTTTCAGCCTCATCGAGCAGGTGATTGCGATGACGGTGATCGTCGGTGCGCTGCTCGGCCTGCTGAGCACGCTGGGCGCCACCGCCCAGGGCGTGGTGGTCGGTCGGCAACGGACAATTGCGGTCTCGCTGGCCAAACAGGTGATCGAGCACCTGCAGGGCATCGACTACACCGATGTGGCGATGGACCTGGCAAGCCCGGGCCTGGCGACCGACCTGTTGATCACCGGGACGTCTCCGGACTTGAAGTTCGAGCTCGAGTCCCTCGTTCCCGGTGGGACGACGCCCTATCGGGAAACCCCTGTATCTGTGGGGACGACCTTCTCGTTGCGAACGTTTGTGACCGCCGTGTTGGCCAGCGGTGACGGCTATCGCCGTATCACGGTGATCGTCGACTGGCCATCCATCTCGCCGAAGCACACCATGCGGTTCTCGTCGTTCGTGTTCCCGCTCGACTTCACATCATTTCCAGCCAGCACGGGCTCGGCGGAGGTGACCGGCGGCCTGATCACCCTGACGGGGAATCTGGGCGGTGACACATTCGACGATGTGCACGTCGTTCTGCCAGCAGTACGGGCCGATACGAGTTCGTCAACCCTGCGTACGTCTATCGGCGCCGCGGGCAGCGCCACCAGCTATGTGGACCTTCTCGTCGGACCAGTCAGCTCGACGAACTGCAGCGGTGGAGGGACCGGCATCGGCGAATGCCCCCGTCAGACGTTCGACAGCATCGCCGACAACGACTCGACGTCGACGTCGACCGGTAACTGGGTGGCGGCCGTCGGCAAGTCCTTTGCGGCCGGCAGCATCTCGACGCCGGGTGGCCTCACGATTCACACACCGGCTGCGGCAGGAACGGTCACCTCGCATGCCAGCACCGACATCTGCGGCTCGTGCGGGTTCGGTGACGACGATGGCGTGCCGTGGACAGACGTAGGACTTGCCACGACTACCGGCTCCTCGGCGTTGTTCGCCAGTAGTCACGGTGTCGGCGTGCTCGGCGGAAGCCTGTGGGCGCTCGGTAGCGCGTGGTCGCCGACCGCGTCGGTCGATCACGACCTAACCGGCAATGGAATCGTCACGACCTCCGCTCAGCTTGTGGCGCCGCAACTGGCGTTGCTGGCGTTGGAAGGCCCCGGAGTACCCGCCGGATTCGAGGGGGCCGTCAAGGTCGGTGCCTTCACCGCCCAGGCGTCGGCCTCGTCCGGCTACACCACGGTCGCCCCGACCGCCACGGCTGTCGGCCCCACGACCGTGCAGCTCTGGGGTGCAGGCGGCTATGGCTCGCCAGTGAGCTGGATGCCGGGCACCGCCTTGGACGTGTCGGCAACCGCAACGTTCACCGTCGGAGACCATGTCGTGTCGTTCGCATCCCGCGTGCAGTCTCAACCGTCGACCGTCAGTAACGCTGTCGGCACCACACCACGTACCGACGCTGCGGCTCAACACCCATCCATCCTGATCGTGACTGTGGAGGTCACCATCACGTCCGCTTCGCTTGTCGAGACGCCGGTGACGACAACAACATCGACATCGACGGTCGCGACGACGACGTCGGTCCCTGAGACCACAACGACCTCGATCCCCGAAACCACAACCACGTCCGAGACGGCAAC
>JAYTZE010000438.1:0-3264 GCA_043742385.1 Ilumatobacteraceae bacterium | reverse complement strand
GGTGGCGGTATCCAAAGCCTGCGCCGGACTTGCGACGGCGAGGGAGACGAGGACAGCCGAAGCGATCAGTCTGGTGATCATTCGCGATGCTCCTTGTGTGGTGGAGTCCGCTCGCTAGACAGACCGTACACCATCCGCTGACCGACACATCCCACGTCAGGCTTGGCGCAGGCCTCTGCGGCCCGATGTCATCGGCCAGTGAGCCATCGACTGCTCATGTCGACAACATCCGTGGGCGCAGAGGGACTCGAACCCCCGACCTATGCCTTGTAAGGGCAGTGCTCTAACCAACTGAGCTATGCGCCCGTCGAAACGGAGTCGTCAGCCTAGAGGAAATGCGTAGTTTCGATGCAGACAGTGCGCGATGAAACTACGCACCTCGGCAGCGGGTGGCGAGTAACGCGGCGGCGAGTTGAGGCGTTGCCGCAGCCACCGGCGTGCGACGAGCGGCGTGGTCCATGTGCACCATGTCGCGGTCGCCGGCATCAACCACCTCGATGCCGGCCTCCTTGCAGATCAACCATCCGCCGAGGTAGTCCCACACCCCGTGCTGGTCGTCTCCGAAGTCGACGTAGCCATCGACGACTCCGTCGGCGACCGCGCACAAGTCCAACGCACAGGCTCCAAGTGCACGAAACTGGGCCCACCCGACGTCGGGCGGAGGCACAGCTGACACAACGACGATCGCCGCCGACAACTCTGTGCATCCCGATGGTCGCAGGCGACGTTCGCCGCACCACGCGCCTCTCCCACGCTCGGCCGAGTAGCGCACGCCACTTGCCTGGTTGACCACGACTGCGACGGCGGGACCGTCTGCATCGACAAGGCACAACGACGTCGCGAACCAGGGAATGCCGCGGCTGGCATTGGTCGATCCATCGATCGGATCGATCACCACGATCTCGCCACTGGCGCCCGGGTTGTAGCCGCTCTCCTCCGACAGCACTCCCACGCCCGCCCGGTTCAGAACGGCGAGCGCCGCGTCGTCGGCGATCACGTCGAGCGCGTACTGCCCGACACGCCCGCCGGACGGGCCCCAGTCGGTGACCGTGCGCATGGCCGCAGCCACAGCGTCGGCGAGATCGTGCAACAGGCCCAGACGGTCGGCGATCATCGTCTCTCACGGTAGTGTCGACGATCGTGGCCGTCATTGATGTTGCCGGATTCGTCGCCGAGTTGAAGAGCCACGCCGTCGACCACGGATTCCACGTGCACGACGAGCGCCACTTCGTCGAGACGTACTCGCTGCGACAACTCTGGGAAGTCGACCTGCATCCGGAAGAGGCGTGCAACGGCCCGATCGACCTCCACCTATCCTTGGAAGTCGATCCGCGGGCGCTGCTCGGTTTCGAGGACGAGGTCATCAAGCAGGACGATCCCGACGCCGATCCTCCTCGTGGCTTCACGTTCCCGCTGCTGTTCACCTGGACGCTGCCGCCGCTGCCCGAGCCGCCCGACCTGCTGGTGCTCGCCACTGAGATCGCCGGGGTCGGTGGGCTCGATCTGCCGGTCGAGGTGTCGGCGATCGATTCGTTCGCCAGCGTCACCGACGCGCCGGAGCGCAGCTTGTCGATGGTTGCCCGAATACCCGTCGATCTCGCCGACGTCCTGCTGGGCGAAGAGACACCATTCTGCGAAACGCTCGACCGGTGCAAGGAAGTCAGCCTGTTCTTGCTCGACCACGCTCCGGGATGGCTGGCCGAGTCGTGAACTAGGATGCGGCTATGCGCGTCAGTGAACTCATCGAGATCTTGCAGGATCAGCCACCTGATGCCGAGGTCGAACTGGCCATCGTTGCACCCGTCGTCGACGAGAACGAAGACATCACCGTCGATCGCTACAGCGTCGAAGGCATGCTGCCGTGGAAGGACGACGAACCTGACGAAGAGAACGAAGACGGTCTGGTGATCTGGTTGGTCGGCGGCGAAGACGACGATGTCGACGCCTTCCTCGACGCCATCGAGCATCCCGACGACTGATGACGCCAGAGGAGCGTTATCGCTTCGACATCCAGGGGTACCTCGTTCGCCGGGCAGTTCTGTCGCCGGGCGACATCGAGGCATTGAACATCGCCGTCGATGTTCTCGGTGTGCCGGAACCCGGCAACGACATCATGAGTCAGCGGTTCGGGAGCCACCTCGCAACCGCGCGCCGATTCCGTGATCTGCTCGATCACGACGGCATCTTCGACGTCATCCTCGAACTCTGCGGTCACACCGCGCGACTCGATCACGCCTACGGCATCATCATGCGTCCCGGCACGACTGGTCTCACCCTGCACGGTGGCGGCAAGCCATTTGATCCCGCGCAGTACTACACCGTCGATGGCGGCAACATCCGTACCGGCTTGGTCGCCGTGCAATGGGCGCTGGTCGAGCATCCCGCCGGTCGGGGTGGTTTCTTGTGCGTGCCCGGCAGCCACAAGGCCAACTTCCCCACGCCCTCACGGGTTACCGCTGAAATGGCGATCGAGATACCAATGCAGGCCGGCGACGTCGTGATCTTCACCGAGGCGCTCACCCATGGGACGGCTGGCTGGCAGGGCCCACGGCAACGACGCACGCTGCTGTACAAGTACTCCCCCGGCAACTCGGCATGGTCGCACGAGGTGTGGCCCAGCGACTTAGTCGAATCGTGCACGCCCCGGCAGCGGTTGCTCCTGCAGCCGCCGTCGGTCGGCAATCACCGCCCGGTGCAATGATCACCCACCTGTTCGTCTATGGAACCTTGCGACCAGGGCAGCAACGGTGGCCGTTCCTCGCCCCGTTCGTGACCGACGAAGGTCACGACGACTCGGTCTCGGGTGCGCTGTACGACACGGGCAACGGCTACCCAGCAGCGCGCTTCGATCACGATGGGAGCATCCACGGTCGGGTGTACTCGCTACGCGCCGATCGTGTCGACGAGGCCCTGCAGTTGCTCGACGCGGTCGAGGGTGCAGTCGTGGATTTGTTCCGTCGAGTCGCGGTCACGACGACGACCGGTGTCGAGGCCTGGGCCTACCAATACTGCGGGGAGACCGCCTTTCCAGCGATCGCCTCTGGCAACTGGCTCACCGAATCTGCTTGATCCCGTCGAAACCTCGTAGTGGAGTGTTTCCGTCCCACCCGGGTGGGACGGAAACACTCGCACGTACCTGTGAGTGGGGCGGGCCGAGCCTGTGGTTGAGCCGGTTACGAGGAATCGTGCCATCGCGGTTCAGGTTGCGTCGATCGGGGCGGCTCGCCGTCAGGACTGTCGCGTCAACGCCATCAACCTGCACGG
>JAYTZE010000437.1:0-6425 GCA_043742385.1 Ilumatobacteraceae bacterium | reverse complement strand
GCAGCCCACCAGTGGAAGGTGGCCAGCAGGATGGCTGCGCTGGCGCCTACAACCAGGTCGACCAATCCGCCGGCGATGAAATCCATCGAGATGTCGAGCGGTGGGCCCATCATCCCGAGGTCGAAGTCGCGGGCCATGGTGAGGTCTGTCGTCAGCTCGGCGCGTTCGAGGTGGGCGATGCCCGGCGGGGCGACACAGGTCGAGATGAGGCGGTCGTACAGATGCGCTGCCATCCGGGCGCCGAGATTCGCCGACACCACTTGGTGCAGTGGCTGCGAGATCAACAGCAGTGTGAACGACACCCCCACCATCACCAACGGCCCGACCAGTGAAACGTCGCGCGTGATTGCGCTGACCAACCATCCAAAGCCGACGGATGTCACGGCCGGGAGCGTGCCGCGCAGCACGACCAGCACCCACCAGGCAATCGCGTACGCGGGCGCGGCGCGACGCAGGGCGCGGAAGAACTGCCACTCCTGCCGACCTCGCAACCGATCGATCATCGGAGCCACCTTGCCATGTTCGTTTCTCTTGCATGTCATCCTCGGGCGCGGCAGATTCCGTCGTGCCTATCATCTCCGCGGAACGGAGGACTATGCGCGAACCCGGGACCGTGATCGTCGGCATCGACAACGGCGGCACGAAGAACAACGTCACAGTGCTCGACGAGGCCGGGCGATTCTTGATCGATCGCATGGTCGAAGTGCCGAGCAGAGTGATGGAGGGCACCGACGCAGCGCTCGATGCCCTCGCTGCCGCGTTCGACTCAGGGCTGCAGATCACCGGGGTCGATCGTGGCGATGTGCGCGCGGTCGGCCTGGACACGCCAGGTCCGGCGTCTGCCGAGGGAGTGATCTCGTCGAAGGGTGCGACCAACTTCGCACTGCCCGAGTGGTGGGGTTTCGACGTGCGCGCCGCGCTGGAAAAACGGCTCGGTACTCCGGTCGTGTACAGCAACGACGGCAACGCCGCAGCGCTGTACGCCCACTACGCGTTCTACGGCGAGAAGGCATTGCGGCGGTCGTCGATCTCGGCGATCGTAGGCACCGGCCTCGGGGGCGGGGTGATCGAGGCCGGCGGAGTGGTGCGCGGTGCCGCTGGCATGGCCGGCGAGCTCGGACACGTGCACATCCCGATGCATGGTTTGCTCGGCGACGGGCAGCCGATGCCACGCTGCAACTGCGGATTCGTCGGCGACGTGGAGAGCGTTGCGTCACTGACGGGCATCCGCCGCAACCTCCTTCCCTACTGGCTGACGCAGTATCCCGACCACGAACTGGCATCCAAGCCAATCGACGAAGCCGCCAAGGAACTTCGTGCCTTCGGCGAGCGCGGCGACGAGATGGCCCGCAAGGTGTTCGAGCAACAGGCCATGGCAATCGGCCGATTGTTCACCATCGCGGCCAACTTCACCGATCCCAGTGGGTACTTCGTGGGCGGAGGCGTCGTCGAGGCCGCGCCAGAGTTCCGCGACTGGTATTTGTCGACGGTGCGTGCCAACACGCACCTGCGCGACGAACAGATCGACGTGGCCGATTTCTCGCTCGTTCCCGACCTCGACATGGCCGGAGCCCGTGGTGCGGCGGTTGCGGCACGGAGCGCGTTCCCAACCTGACGGTCACCGGTGGTGCGACCGTCGGTCACCAGGAACCGGAGCTGCCACCGCCGCCGCCACCACCGACGCTGCCGCCCGAGAACCCACTGAACGAGCTTCCACCCGAGGATCCAGATGTTGACGGTGCGCTGTGCGTGCTGGCAAACGACGAGCCCATGCTGTACACCAGCATCGGACTGGTCATGTACATCTCCGGCGGCGGCACATTGCTGTTGGCCAGTGCCCGACTCCACGCGTCGGCCGCGCCCAGGGCGACTGCCCAGGCGCTGTACTCACGAAGCAGGCCCTGCTTCCACGCCCAATCGACATGTTTGCCTTCGCTCGCGGCGAGGAATCGACGGAACGATTCGGTACGCAATGCCAGCGCCGAACCAGTAGCACTGCGCGCCGAGCGCAGCGCCCTGTACACGAAGTGGGCCGTGATCGCCGGCACGAGTAGCGCGAAGCCCAAAGCGAGCAGCATGC
The DNA here is from genome assembly GCA_043742385.1 of Ilumatobacteraceae bacterium. Lineage (GTDB taxonomy): Bacteria > Actinomycetota > Acidimicrobiia > Acidimicrobiales > Ilumatobacteraceae > JAENVT01. The sequence continues at coordinate 4,345 of JAYTZE010000437.1, read as the reverse complement.
CTCCGTATCCACCCAGGAGAGCCGTGAGCAGGGACCCTCCGCCGAAAACAACAAACATAAGAACCACCGCGACCAACCGAACCGATGCGGTACCGCCACCGCGTACGCCACCCGGTGGAAGGCGCTTCCACCAACCCGATCGGGCAATGCCGTCTCGTTCCAGCGTCGAAACCCGCGCCCACGCCTTGGCGAAGTTCGCGTTGTATGTGCCCAGCGCCAGTTCTTCCTTGTAGTCGAGCATCTGGTCGACGAGCTGTCTCGTCTCGTCGTCGAGCCGGTCGATTCGTGGGCCCTTCCGGATCACCAGTCCGTCGTCCTCCTCGGTCAGTGTGATCGCGTCCTTCGCCACCAACCCCGACATCCACGCCGCGACCGTGGTGCGATCGATTCTCTCGTTCAGCACCACCGCGCCCTGCCAGGGCTCGAGACCCTTCGGCGGCACGAACTCGATCGTTGCCAGTTCGTCCATCTTGTCGTCAGCCACCAGCTGTATGGCGATCGGCGAGGGGGCATCGCCGGTGGGCAACGGCAGCGATCCATATGCGGCATCCGCTGCTCCACCGGCGAACACTTCGTTGCGGCCGGATCGTCGTGCGGCGGCATAGACGGCTCCGGCACCGACAAGCCCGATTGGAATGGTCGCCAGAGCGAGTGCGAGGCGATTATCGGGTCGCCGTTTCGGTAGCGGCGGATCAGCTACCTCGGCGATCGGCAACCGGCCGGTGATGGTGCCGCCGATGGTAATGCCTTCACCCGGCTTCAACGGGGCGATCACCGCCCGGAAGACGTCGCCATCGCGGGCCAGCGTGCACCCGCCGGAGGCGCCGTCCTGGCCGGCATTGCACAACGGATTGTCGAGATCGAACCCAACGACGACGACCTCGAATCGATCCGTCTGAAGTTCTTCGGGCTGGCGCGGGTCACCGATGATGTTGAGCGCGAGTTGGCCGGTCGACAGGCGCGCGTCGGGCAGCGTGTAGGACAGGATGTAGCGATGCTGCCCGCTGATCGTTGAGTTGGGATCGCCGAGTCGGATGCGATCACCGGTGGCCACCGACGCGACCTCGATGTCTGCGTCGGCATCGGGCGACGACGCTTCGATGTCGATCGGGTTGCCGAAGTCGGTTCGGACGATCCGCTCGTAGCCGTGGCGGTTCTTGTTAGCGAAATCCTGGTCGACAACTTCACGAATGCGTACCCCGTCGTCGCCGCTCGGCTGCACCGTGACGACCTTCGATTCGAATCGTTCACCATTGTCCTCACGACCGATGACCCCGATGGCTGCGAGTAGTGCTGTTCCGCCGATGGCACTCGCGGCAACCGCATGACGCCACACACCAATTTTGCCAAGCATCCCCTTAGTGTGCCGCCTGCAGGCCTCTATCCCCGGACGACACCGATGTGGAAACCTGTGCGCATGGCGAACGAGGCTGCCATGAACGAGACCGACAAGAGCATTTTGCGGGTCGCCGTCGAGATCGAGCGGGGCCGAGTCGCCGACCAGATCGCCAATCTGCAACAAAGCTTCGCCGGCATCGTCGACGCCGCCGAGCTCACCTCGACCGACGACGAGCACGACCCAGAAGGAACCACGATCGCCTACGAGCGGGCCCAGGTCGCGGCGCTGCTCAGCCAGGCTCGCGACGATCTCGTCGCCCTCGACGCTGCGCTCGATCGCATCAACAGCGCGACGGCGCAAACGTGCGCAGCATGCGGCGGCCCGATTCCACTCGAGCGTCTACTCGCCCTGCCCGGCGTGATCACATGCATCGGATGCGCCAGCTGAAGCGCGTCCCATGCTCTGTGTCAGCTCCTGGAGCGACAGTCGTTTGGAGAGCTGACATGGAAGTCGAAGTCGCCACAGCTGTCGATCTCGAGACTCCTCAGCCGCGGCCGGCGAAGGGCATGCCGGCGGCCATCACGGTCATGAACAACACGTTTGAGGCTGCGGGCAGGCTGGCCATGTAGCGAATCGCACGGGCAGCATCGTCGACGTCCATCACCGGTTCGGGGCGCCGCGCGCCGTCGGGTTGCGGAACGCCGTCGGCCATGCGTGCGGTCATGGGCGTCTCGGCGTTGCCGATGTCGATCTGGCCACAGGTGATCCCGAAGGCCCTGCCGTCGAGGGCGATGGACTTGGTCAAGCCGGTGATGGCGTGCTTGGTGGCCGTGTACGCGGCAGAGTTCGGGCGCGGGGTGTGCGCAGATATCGAACCGTTGTTGATGATGCGCCCACCTGCCGGATTCTGCCGTTTCATCATGCCCATCGCCCGTTGCGCACACAAGAACGAACCGGTGAGGTTGGTGTCGACGGCGCGCTGCCAGTCTTGGAGGGTGAGTTCATCGAGCGGGACGCCGGGCGCGCCAACACCCGCGTTGTTGAACAACATGTCGAGCCGGCCGAACTGCGCGTCGATGGCCGCGAAGAGCGCGTCGATGCTGGCAACGTCAGTGACGTCGGTTGGTTGAACCAACGTGTCCCCCACGACCAACGCATTGGTTTCTTCGAGGGCCTCGCGCCGGCGACCGGCTAACACGACGCTGAACCCGTCGGCGGCCAGACCGACTGCGACTGCGCGACCAATGCCACTACCGGCCCCGGTCACGAGGGCGACACGCGGCGCGCAATTGTCCATCGGCGTAGTTTCGCACGCCATCTGCCGAATCAATTCACAGAACAGTCGTGCTGCTAATGGGTCATTGGCTACAGTCGGCCGAGCATGCGCATCGTGGTTGACGACCAACCAATCGACTACGTCGATGGCGATTCTGTAGCGATGGCGATCGTGCGCGCCGGCCAGCATCCGCAACATGGCGGCACGTTGTGCCTGGCCGGCGACTGCGGCAACTGCTGCGCAGAGATCGACGGAGTTGCATTCACGCGCACGTGCCTCACCGCCGCTCGACCGGGTTTGCGGGTGTCGCGTCACCCTGCGATCGGTGGTCCGCCGCTGCACCTCGACCCGCCAATCGATCCCGTCGCATCACCGAATCACACAGCCACGACCTTGCGGCGCGAACACGCTGATCTCGTGGTGATCGGTGCCGGTCAATCAGGCACAGCGGCAGCCGCGTCGGCGCGTGCCGAAGGTCGCAACGTCGCCGTGCTCGCCGGCGAACTGGGCCACGACGTCGTGGGCGTCTACCCGGGTCCGGTCGTCATCGTCAGGTTGACCAACGGCGAGATGTTGCACGTGCATGCCCACGATGTGGTGATCGCCACCGGTGCGGCCGAACTACATCCGGTCTGCGACGGCAACATGCTTCGCGGCATCTACACCGCAGCGGCCGCCGAGCAACTACAGGCGGCCGGGGTCGACCTCGGCGTCGTGGCCAAAGTCGACCTCGATCAGCTGAGCCGAATCGACGGTGTCGACGGCGCGGTCACCAGTGTCGTCACCGCAGACGGCACATCAACGGTGTGCGACTCACTGGTGATCACCTCGCGCCATGCAGCACCGCGAGACCTGCTGGCCCGCATGGTCGCCGACCCGCATGTGCGCACGGTGGGTCCGGCCGCAGCCAGGTTCGAGTTGCCACCTTGCCCGTCCGCCGGCGTCGTGTGCCCCTGCTCGAAGGTCACCGTCGACGATCTGCAGATGGTGTGGGACAAGGGGTTCCAGCACATCGAGCTGATCAAACGAGCGGCGTTGTGCGGCACGGGTACGTGCCAAGGCAGCGTGTGCATGCCGCATCTGCGCGCCTTCGTCACGGACCGGTCAGGCCAGCTCGCAGCACCGTTCACCGGCCGTCCGGCATCACGCCAGCTGACAATCGGCGAGGCCGCGGCCGACATGCACCTCGATCCATTCAGGCGCACTGCATTGCACGACGAGCACATCGCCCTTGGGGCGCGCATGGATCGCTTCGGTGGATGGTGGCGACCGTGGAACTATGGCAACTTCCTCGACGAGTACTGGGCGGTGCGCGAGGGCGTGTCGCTGGGCGACGTGTCGACGCTGGGAAAGATGATCGTGACCGGCCCTGACGTGGTCGAGGCACTAGAACGTATCTACCCGACGACGATTGGCGACATCCGCCCGGGCCGAAGCCGCTATGTCTTGTTGCTCAACGAGCGCGGCCATCTGATCGACGACGGCATGGTCTGTCGGGAATCGGGCGGCGACGATGGCGCGAGCGACCGCTTCGTGCTCACGTTCACCTCCGGCGGCGCGTCGTTCGCCGAGGCGTGGATCCGCGATTGGGTCGAATCGTGGGATCTGGATGTTCACATCCTCGATCGCACGTTGGCGTTGGGCGCGATCAACGTGACCGGACCATTGGCCGGCGAACTGTTGCAACGCGTCGGGCTGCACGATCCGCCGCGATTCCTGCAGCATGTCCA
>JAYTZE010000436.1:0-3268 GCA_043742385.1 Ilumatobacteraceae bacterium | reverse complement strand
CATGGCGCTGACGTACCTCGTCGCAGACACGGTGGGTATACAACCCGGCCATATGACCGGCCCGGTACTCGGGCGTGTACCAATCCTCGACTCGATGCTCGTTGATCATCTTCAACGAGATGAAACGCCAGACAACCTCGTAGTCGCGCAACTGCTGCGCCTCGGTGACCCAGCGAGACGTGATCCAAGCCCATGGGCAAATCGGATCGAAGAAGAACTCAAGATCGGCCATGTCGCCGAGGCTATCGGCAGCTAGACACGGGCTACTTCGCGCTCCTCGAACGTCTCGATCAGGTCGCCAGGCTTGAGGTCTTGGAAGTCGCTGAGACCGACACCACACTCGAAGCCTTCCCGGACCTCGCGTGCATCTTCCTTGAACCGCTTGAGCGACTGAATGGCGCCCTTCCAGATGATGGTTCCATCGCGAAGGAAGCGCACCTTCGATCCACGGGTGATCTGGCCGCTGCGCACCAAGCAGCCGGCGATCGCGCCAATCTTGGGAACTCGGAAGATCTCGCGGACCTCGGCTTCGCCGGTGACCACTTCTTCGAACTCGGGCGCGAGCATGCCGACCATTGCCTTCTCGATGTCTTCGAGCAGCTTGTAGATGATCTCGTAGGTACGCACCTCGACGTGTTCGGCCTCGGCCATGTCGCGGGCCTTGCGATCTGGTCGCACGTTGAAGCCGATCAGCGTCGCGTTGGTCGTCGACGCCAGACTGATGTCATTCTCGGTGATGCCGCCGACCGCACGGTGGACGAACGCCAGCTTGACCTCGTCGCGTTCGAGCCGGCGTAGCGACTCGGTCACAGCTTCGAGCGAGCCTTGAACGTCAGCCTTCAACACGATGTTCAGCGTGGCAACCTCGCCAGCTTGGATCTGGCTGAAGATGTCTTCGAGCTTCACGCCCTTCTGCACGCGAGCGTCGCCGCGCTGAGCCTTCAACCGTTGACGCTGTTCGCGAGCCTCGCCAACGGTCTTGGCGGTCTTCTCGTTGTCGGCGGCGCGGAACTCGTCGCCTGCGTTGGGCACGCTTTGCAGGCCCAACACCTGCACGGGCGTCGAGGGACCGGCCTCTTTGATCTGCTGACCTTTGTCGTCGATCATTGCCCGAACTCGACCCCACGCTCCGCCGGCGACGATGGGGTCGCCGACCTTCAGGGTGCCCTTGTCGACCAACACAGTGGCAACGGGTCCACGACCAGTATCGAGATTGGCCTCGAGCACGATGCCCTTGGCCCTGCCGGCCGGATTGGCAGTCAGTTCCTCGAGTTCGGCCACGGCCAGCAACTGGTCGAGTAGCTCGTCGACGCCCACATTCTGCTGTGCCGACATCTCGACGACGATGGTGTCGCCACCCCACGACTCGGGCACCAGCTCGTACTCGGCGAGCTGGGTGAGCACGCGCCCGGGATCGGCGTTGTCTTTGTCGATCTTGTTGACGGCCACGACGATCGGCACGTCGGCGGCCTTGGCGTGGTTGATCGCCTCGATCGTCTGCGGCATGACGCCGTCGTCGGCGGCAACGACCAACACAACGATGTCGGTGACCTGAGCACCGCGGGCGCGCATCTTGGTGAACGCTGCGTGGCCGGGTGTGTCGATGAACGTGACCTTGCCACCGTCGCGGTCGACCATGTAGGCGCCGATGTGCTGGGTGATACCACCGGCCTCGCCGGCGACCACGTTGGCGTGGCGGATGCGGTCGAGCAGCGTGGTCTTGCCATGGTCAACGTGACCCATGACGGTGATCACGGGTGCACGAGGCGCCTGCAGCGACTCGTCGTCGTCGTCGCTGTCGTCGAACATCGCTTGCAGTTCGAGCTCTTCTTGCTGGCCAGGCTCGACCAACAGCACCTCTGCGCCAACCTCGAGCGCGAACAGTTCCATCTGCTCGTCGGTCAGGGTCATGGTGGCGGTCACCATCTCGCCGTTCTGCAACAGGAAACGAATGACGTCGGCCGCAGTGCGGTTCAGCTTGGGAGCGAACTCTTGTGCCGAAACGCCACGCTCGACGATGATGGTGCCCTCGGGGACCGGGGCGTTGGTGGCCGTGTAGTTGGAGTTGTACGACGGCTGCATGTCGTCGAAGTCACGACGACGACGAGCACGACTCTTCTTGCGAGGAGCGCGGCGCTGACCGTTGGAACGCGGGCCGCCGCCGCCTGGACGCGGGCCACCGGGACCCCCACCAGGGCCGCCACCGGGACTACCGGGGCCAGGACGCGGGCCGCCGAAGCCACCACCAGGTCGCTGTGCGCCAAATCCACCCGGACGTGCGCCACCTGGGCCGGCTGGTCGCGGACCACCCGTACCGGTTCGCGGACCGCCAGGCCCACCGGGGCGAGCCGTGAAGCCGCCACCTGGGCGCGGGCCACTGAGGCCCCCTGCACGTGCACCGGTGGGAGCGGTTGGACGAAGTCCACCGGGCGGCGGTGGAATCGGACGACCTGACGACGACATCGGGCGACCACCACCTGGCGGCGGTGGGATCGACCTGCCGGGCGACGCTGCGGGCCGCGCAGGCGGCGAGCCGGCGGGGCGAGGGCTGGCGGCAGGTGCGGAAGCCGCCGATGCCGCGGGGCGGGCTGCTGGACGACCTTCTGTCGGCAAGGGCCGAGCCGCAACAGGAACAACCGGAGCGACGTGCGCGACTGGAGCTGCAGGAGCCATCGGTGTGATCGCAGCTGCGGGAGCAACCGGTCGGCTCTCGCCGGGCAGGGGACGGCTGCTGGTGATACGCCGAGGCTCGTCGTCGTCATGCAGTGTCGTCTCGATGGCTGGGGCACTGACCTGGACGGGCGGTGTCGGCTCGACAACAGCGACCGGCAGGGGTGCGGGCGGCGGCGTGGGCGCCGCAACAGGCTCGACCTCCACGACTGGGACCACAGGGAGCACGACCGGCGGCTCGGGCTTGAGTTCGGCCTCGACAACCGCTGGTGCGGCCTTCTTGGCGGCAGCCTTCTTCACCGGAGCAGCGTCGGTGGCAGCGTCGGTGGGTTCCACAGCCTTGGCCGCCGCTGCCTTCTTGGCCGCAGACTTCTTGACCGGCCTGACTTCCTCCGGCTGCTCCTCACGAGTCAATCCATCACGAACCGCGCGACGTTCAAGCCGATCAGCCTGTGCCTCGATGAGGGTGCTCGAGTGCGTCTTCACACCCACACCCATTGTGTCGCACAGCGCCATCATTTCGGCGTTGGTCATTCCGAGCTTCTTGGCGAGCTCGTGCACGCGCATGTTTTTCGCCAAAACCAGTTCAGCCTTTCGT
>JAYTZE010000435.1:0-3268 GCA_043742385.1 Ilumatobacteraceae bacterium | reverse complement strand
CGGCGATTCCAGAGATGAACAGCGGTGTCGCCCTGTTGAGAATGTCGACCATCGTCTCGAGCTTGCTGGCGTGGTTGATCATGTCGCCATACGCCCGCAGCGGGTTGCTGCCGGCGATGAGCAACACGATCGACGAGGCTGCAATGGCGAAGACCAGTGCCATGATCGGTGCGGCTGCTCCCAGGCTGAGGCGGCGGAGAATGGATCTCACGCTGCCCCCGCTTGCAATGCAGCACCCGTCATGTATGCCCCGAGGTCGCGCGGTGTGACAGTGGCTGGGTCGAGGGTGGCGACAAGCCGGCCGCGGAGCATGACGACGATGGTGTCGGACAAGCCGATCAACTCGTCGAGGTCGGCGCTGATCAACAGCGTCGCCAATCCGGCAGCCCGGGCCGCTCGAAGCTGATCCCACACTGCGGCCTGGGCCCCGACATCGATACCTCGGGTCGGATGCGAGGCGATCAACATCGTCGGATTGGCAGCCATCTCCCGCCCAACGATCAGCTTCTGTTGGTTGCCGCCCGACAGCGCGTGGGCGGCCACGTCGATGTTGGGCGTGCGCACGTCGAACGCCTCACGGATGTGCTCGGTCGCATCGCGCATCCCTGCACGATCCATCCAGAACCCGTTGGCGAATGGCGCAAGCGTCTGGTGGCCGAGCGCCGCATTTTCCCACAGTGGCGCCGACAGCAGCAGACCTTCGCGCTGGCGGTCTTGGGGGATGTAGCCGAGGCCGTTCTCGCGGCGGCGGCGCACCGAACTGTGCGTGATGTCTTGGCCAAGCATGGAGATCGAGCCGGAAGCGATCTGGCGCGTTCCCACGATCGCGTCGACCAACTCTGCCTGTCCATTTCCTTCGACCCCTGCCACGCCGACAACCTCGCCGCGGTGCACGGTGAGGCTGACGTCGCTGACCACAGGGCGATCCCCTTCGTTGACCACGACGTTGGAGACCTCCAAAATCACCACATCGGTGACTGTGGATTCGGTGGTGGCGGGGGTCGGTAACTCGGAGCCGACCATCAACTCGGCCAGGTCGTGCGCGGTGACGTCGGCCGGTTTCACCGTGGCCACTGAGCGTCCCTGACGTAACACGGTGATGGTGTCGGCGATGGCCAACACCTCGTCGAGCTTGTGGTCGATGAACAAGATCGTCGATCCGCTGGCTTTCAGCTCGCGGATGTTTCGGAACAAGGCCTCGACCTCTTGCGGCACGAGCACCGCCGTTGGCTCATCGAGGATCAGGACCTTCGCGCCGCGATAGAGCACCTTGATGATCTCCACCCGCTGACGCTCACCGACCTCGAGTGTCTCGATCAGTTCGTCGGGGTTGGCGTCGAGGCCGTACGCCTGGCTGACCTCGCGCACGTGGGCCTTTGCCTTGGCAAAGTCGATACGGCCACCGGACAGCGTTGGCTCGCTGCCGAGAATGACGCTCTCCAGCACCGTGAGTTGCTCGGCAAGCATGAAGTGCTGGTGCACCATGCCGATGCCGAGGTTGATCGCATCAGTCGGCTTGGTGAAATGCACTTCGTTGCCGAAGACTTTCATCACGCCCTCGTCGGCAGCCTGCATGCCGTACAGGATCTTCATCAATGTCGACTTGCCGGCGCCGTTCTCGCCGCAGATGGCGTGAATCTCGCCTTCTTCGACGGCGAGGTCGACATGATCGTTGGCCACAACGCCAGGGAAGCGCTTCGTGATGCCGACCAGTTCGATAGCTCGTGCCAAGTGCCCTCCAAAAAACGCAGAAGCGGGACCGGACTGTAGCCCGGTCCCGCTCGTGTGCGTTACTTCAGATGTAGCGGATCAGACCGACCTGATCAGGCCAAAGTCGGATCGGTTGGTACGACGATTTCGCCGCTGATGATCTGCGCCTTGTAGGCGTCAAGCTTGTCAGCGATGTCGTCGACGAAGCCGCCAGATGTGGAGTAGCCCACACCGTCGACCGAGAGGTCGTAGGTGGTCGGGCCACCCTTGACGGCGCCATCCATCTGAGCCTTGATGATCTCGAACACAGCGACGTCGACACGCTTGATCATCGAGGTGAGGATGAAGTCCTTCACGGCGGCGTCAGCGGTGTTGTACTGGTCGCTGTCGACGCCGATTGCCCATACCTTCGTGCCGCCGGCGTCGCTCGTAGCCTTTGCAGCCTCGAACAGGCCGGCACTGGATCCACCAGCAGCGTGGTAGATCACATCGGCACCGCCGTCGTACATCGCCGTGGCGACGTCGCGGGCCTGGTCGGGAGCGTTGAAGCCGTCGAAATCAGGGGCTTCGGTGAGGTACTGGGAGACAATCTTGATATCGGGGTTCACTGCCTTGGCCCCAGCCATGAAGCCGGCCTCGAACTTCTCGATCAGACCACCGACGCCCTTGACGCCACCGATGAAGCCGATCTGTCCGGACGTGCTCTTCAATGCTGCGGCGGCGCCGACCAGGAATGAGCCCTGCTCCTCGGCGAACACCAGGCCGGCAATGTTGTCGCCGTATGGCGCGACGGGGTCGGCCGTGAAGTCGAGCATGCCAGAGTCGATGACGCCGAACGTCTTGTCGGGGTTTGCCTTGCCGACAGCAGCGGCATCAGCCTCGAACAGGAAGCCAACTGCGATGACGATGTCACTGGACTCTGCTGCGAGGTCGAGCAACTCCTTGCGATTCGATCCGTCGTCGTTCGGCGATGCCTCGGTGAAGGTGATGCCGAGTTCGCTCTGAGCACGCTCGATACCTGCTGCGGCAGAGTCGTTGAACGACTGGTCGCCACGTCCGCCGATGTCGAACACCAAGCCGACCTTGGGACCTTCGGCCGACGGTGCAGCCGTGGTTGTCACAGCCGCGCTGGTGTCGCCGGAGGCTGGTGCGTCTGTGGCGGATGATTCCGACTCGTCGTCGCCACACGCTGTGGCAAAAAGGCCCAGCATTGCAACGGCTGCCAGCGATGTGAATCGCTTGGTATTGCGCATTGTTCTCCCCCTAGGAGTGTTGTTGTTGGAATGGATTTCCAGCTGGCAGCCTACCTCCGTCCGGAGAGCCTCGTTCCTGGGGCGTCACACCATAGAATCGGCAGCGGTAGACGATGTACCTCGCCCCTGTACAACCACCGCGCCAGCGCCTGCCAGATCGTGTCTACACCGCGCGGCGCATCGTGGCCGCGATTGCCGCAGTTTCCGTGCTGTTCCTGGTGTACACGATTGTTTCTTCGGTGTTCGGCGGGCCCAGCCGCTCGACTCAGGCGGCACCGACGGCGCCGAGTACCTCGCTGATCGTC
>JAYTZE010000434.1:0-3271 GCA_043742385.1 Ilumatobacteraceae bacterium | reverse complement strand
CGAGTCGGCCGCCGACCTGGTCAGTTCACCAGGACAGGACTCGCTACGCGAGGTCATCTACGGCACACCCGGCGAGCCGCCGGCAATCGGGTCCATCGCGAACATCACGACGGCCACCGCAATCGTTGATCGTATGGCCGACGCCGTCGGTTGGGCCGTCGAGATCGGCCAACACGTCGAGAGCGTGATCGGTACGCCGGTCGCCGTACTCACTGACGTCTACGGCACCATGGGTGGAATCGCGTGGATCGGCGCGCAGCCCGACGTGGCTGCGGGCGATGCCGCACGAGCGAAGCTGAACGCCGACGGCGACTATCTCAAGCGCGTCGCCGGATCCAAGGATCTGTTCATTCCGGGTTCCGGGCACATCAGTCAGGCAACTCGCATCGCTTAATGGTGATCGTGTTCAGCGCGGTGACGAGCCAGCGGGTCGTCGGCGAAGTCACCGCGCGGATCACGCCACACCGTATGCACATGATTCGCATCGCGCGCTGAGTTGTCGTACTCGGCAAGCAACGTGGGCCCGTGCAGTCGGTAGTAGTGCGGCTGACCGCGCTCCAGACCACCCGCCCACAGCATGTGCACGTCGTCGAGCGCATCGCCGGTGAACTTGGCAGCCTCCTCGTCGGCGACATCGTCGGGCAGGCGGTTGACGTACAGGCGTAACAGCGCATCGAGCATGTCGCGCTGACCGACATCCATCGCTCTGGCAGCCAGCCCCTTCGGATGATGCGTGAACGAGACGGCCTCGAGGTCCGCCGGACCGATGTCAATCGCTTCATTGAGCTTGTCTTGCGAACGCTGCAGGCGCTCGCCCAACTCGCCGTCGAACTGTCGCCGCCAAATCTGCGGCAGCGGCAGCGGAAGATCACCGTCACTCAAGAATGCGCGGTTGGCTCCGACGAGGTCGGTCGGCGCCCGTGGTGTCACCACGGCCACGCCGCTCTGGTCGAGCGACAGCGAACGGGTCAGTTCGCGCGCCAGGTCCTCGACGCCGGCGAGCGGTCGAAGCGGGTGAGGCCCGAGCAGTGGCGCGCTGGCCGGATCAGCTCCGAAGAACAGCGGAGTCAATCCACTCAACGCGCCGCCGATGATCGTGAAGTTCAACGAGACGTGGTGCCCGCCCAGCCGCCAACTCCACGTGCCCGTCGGCGACGGAGTTCCGAAGAGTCGCACGAAGTACATCAGTGGGTCTCGTCCGCGTGGCCTCTCGAACGAAGCGGTAAACCCTTCGAGGTGGTCGAGCACATTTTCGAGCCCGATGATCGTCGAAGCGGTGACGTACCCGGCTGTGGACAGGCCGCTGGCAACGAGACGGAACACCATCCGATGCTGCGGCTGCGACATCGCCGCAAGCGTGAGACCACCATGATCGGTCGGCGTGTAGAACCATCGACGGCGCTCGTCATCCGCTGGAAACGGCCACAGGGCCATTTTTCGCTGCGAGTCGTCGAAAGACTCGATCAGCCGCTGCGCCTCGTCGGCCATCTGCGCGGCGACACGGATCCGTGCCGGTGTTGCCGTCTCGTCCACTGCTACCTCATTCCTGGCACGGGTTCAGTCCCCCGGACCATGCAATCCGAAGATCAGTTCGGGATCACCTGCCTGCCAGGTGCCGTCGACCTGCGACCGTCGCCCGATTGCCCGCGTACGCGCCTGCAGACTACGTCCGAGGGCGAGTTGACCCGGTTCCCAAGCTGCGAGCGCTGCGGCCGGATCATCCGGATGCGCTGCCAATGCCTCGCACAACATCCATGCGTCGTCAGCCGCCTTGGCCGTCCCTGCTGCGGCATGCGGGCGGACGACGAATGCCGCATCACCAATCAGGCAGGTGCGACCGAAGGCCATACGCGGCACGTCGAGGTCGACCACAACCTGCACGAAAAGACCGTCGACAGCAAGCACCACTTCGGCGATCGGACCCGGCAGACGCGCCGCGGCGGTGGCGCGCGCTTCGGCGATGTGCTCGGGCCGCAACGAGCCGCGTGGAATCGAGAACTCGCGACGGGTGCCGAAGTCGTCGACCAACAGATCGTCGAGATCACCACCGGCTGCGTAGTTGCGATACCAGACGATGTTGATCAGTCGTTCGCCTGGCACCACCGACCCATCGCTACCGGGGATCGGGTACACGAGGACATGGCTGTTGGCGTACACGTAGTACGTGATGGCGTCGTCGAGCGTGGCACGGGTTGCCGCACTGAGTTCTGTCTCGGGAACCACGCCACGCCAGGCGACGTAGCCGGCGTACTGGGGGCGGCTATCGGGAAGCAACGCGGCCCGCGCCGTCGAGGACACACCGTCGGCGAACACCGCGACGTCTGGATAGACCGCTTCACCCGTCGAGAACGTGAGCGTCAGTGGCTCGAGTTCGATGTCGGTCAGCTCATGCGCCAACTGGTACGAGGAGCGGCCGAAGCAACGGAGCATCTCGCGATAGACGGTGTTCCACGAACTGAACAGGTAGCGATGCTCTTCGTCGTGCGCCGTCTCGCCATCGCGATCGAGATAGCGAATGTGGCCGGTCGGCACCGCAGCTACGTCGAGCGAGATACCACCGCGCTCGACGAGGTATCGATATGTGGCTGGAAGGAATCCGATACCAGCACCACGCTCTTCGAGTTCCAGTGACGAGCGTTCGTAGACGACGACATGATGGCCCGCGTCGTTCAGCAAGCACGCCGCTGTCAGCCCGCCGAGCGATCCCCCGACGACTGCGATCTCCATAATCGATCAGGTGCTTGATTCAGGGCTGACCGAACGTGGCGATCTGATCGATCGTGCACTCGAACAGAACGCGCCGCTCGTCGATCGATGGGTCGCGGAGGCCATAGGGACCGGGCTGCTGGGTGAACTTTGTCCAGATCTTGTCGAGCTGTGCGGTGACGCGCGGACCCTCGACCGGGTCGTCCTCCGATATCTCACGCGTCACGGTGTGCTTGATGCTGAGCCAGTGGTATGGATTCGCTGGATTGACCAACAAGCTGGTGAGCCACGGGTTCTTGCGGATCCATCCGGTCTTGGTGCGATGGGCGGCACAGTTGATCAAAATCGTGTCGCCCTCGTAGTCGAACCACATCGGCGTGAGATTGGCTCGACCTCCGGGCCCCACGATGCCGAGCACCTGGGTGACGGGGTCGTCCATCAGCTTCTTGAACGATGGTTCGAGTTCGTCGAGTGAAGCGATGGTCGTGCGATCCCCAACGGCGAACTGGCCGGGTTGCGTGCCCGCGGATACATCGCGGAACTTGGCAACTTTGATGCTCAAGGT
>JAYTZE010000433.1:0-3273 GCA_043742385.1 Ilumatobacteraceae bacterium | reverse complement strand
GAGCAGTGTAGGGGCACCGGAGTGCCCCTGAACTGTTCGATTGGGGTGACCGACGGGGCTCGAACCCGCGACATCCAGTACCACAAACTGGCGCTCTACCAGCTGAACTACGGCCACCATGTAGAACTTCCAGTGTGCCACATCCCCACCGGACTTCCACGCCTCGTTTGCTCCTCGGAGGCCAACGTTCGTCGTTCACGATGGATTCCATGGTGAGCTAGGCTTGTCAGAACGAAATCCACTTGGAGAATCGAATGACCGCAATGGAATCCATCGACACCCGCAACCTTGCCAGCAGAGCCCGAGAAATCACCCAACGCGAACTAGGCGTCTATATGCAGCGCACCGCCGGGTCGATGAAAGCCACGGAGCGAGCGCGCAAGGTGATGCCACTCGGCGTTCCGTCGAGCTTCCAGTCCTATGACCCACATCCGATCGTGGTCCGCCGAGCGCAGGCCGCGTGGATGGAGGATGTCGACGGCAATCGTTACGTCGACTTCGACCTCGGCTTCGGCGCGTTGTTCTCCGGTCATTGCAACCCGGCTGTGCGCAGCGCGATCGAGCATCAACTCGACAACGGCACCTTGTTCGTCACGCCGTGCGAGCTCAATTCCGACGTTGCCGAGATGCTTGCCGCCCGGTACAAGCTCCCCATGTGGCGGTTCACCAACAGCGGCACCGAGGCAACGATGGATGCCATTCGTGTCGCCCGCGGTTTGACCGGTCGCGACAAGATCGTCAAGGTCGAAGGTGGCTACCACGGTCACCACGACGAAGTGATGATCTCGATGAAGCCGCCGATCAGCGAGGCTGGTCCGGTCGACGAACCGCGCGCCATTCCAGCCACAGCCGGAATCACCCGGGCCGTGCTTGGCGACACCAAGGTCATTCCATACAACCGCCCGGAATTGCTCGACAAGGCGTTGGCCGGGCGCGATGTCGCGTGCTTCATCGTTGAGCCCGTGATGGAGAACATTGGCATCTGCCTGCCACAGCCGGGCTACCTGCAGGCCGTTCGCGAGATCACCCGTAAGTACGGCACCATGCTGATCTTCGACGAGGTCAAGACCGGTATCACCGCCGGTTGGGGTGGCGCCACTGGCGCTGTCGGCGTGCAACCCGACCTGGTCGCGCTGGCAAAGAGCATTGGCGGTGGACTGCCACTCGGTGCCTTCGGTGGCACGCAGGAGTGCATGGATCAGATCACCAGCGGCAGGGTGTTGCACCTCGGCACCTACAACGGCACCCCGCTGTGCATGGCCGCGGCGAAGGCTGTGCTGGGTGAGGTCTGCACGCCGGAGGTAACCCAGGCGACCGTGGATCTCAACGCCCGCGTGCTCGCCGCCTGCCAGAAGACCATCACCGACGCCGAGCTGCCGGCGCACACCGTGCAGTTCGGCGCCAAGGCATGCATCACCTGGGCCCCGAAGCAGATCGAGAACTACCGCGATTACAAGGCGACCGACTTCGATCTCGCCTTCGCCCAGTGGATGCACGGCATCAACCGCGGCGTGCTGTTGCCGCCTGGCCTCGACGAGCAGTGGCTGATCTCGGTCATGCACTCCGAAGCCGACGCGATGCACTACGCCGATGTGTTCGCCGAATTCGTCGCCGAACTGATCTCGTAGTCGCCGACTACGAGCCCCACGGACGCTCTTCGCGATAGCGGTACGTGCTGACGGGCGCGTTCCAGCGCCGTCGGCGGCGAAGTAGCCCGGTGCCCACCAGCAACATCAACCCACCACCGCCCAGCACGATGGCCAACCCGACCAGCAACGGCAACGAGTCGTTGGCGAGCCGCGCCGGGACGTCGGCCCAGATGTTGTCGCTGAGAGATGGCAGGGCGAAGCGGGGCACGATGTAACCGAGCACGAGGATCAGCAACGCCAGCAACACCATCCCGAATCCAAGACTGTGCACCAGCGCGGAGCGATTGGGATGCAGCATGAAACCGATCACGAAGAACCCAACGGCGAACAGCGCCCCGAACGGAATCGTCCATCGCAGGACGCCACGAATGGTGTCGAGTGCCGCCACTCGCGGCACCGGCAGCGTGATCGACGGAATGTCGCCCACTACCTGATTGCGGACCAATTGAACCATCTGGTCGCCGGTGATACGCACGGGCCCCTTCAACTCACCGATCAGCCGAGCATGCGCATCGTGCATGACCTTGCTCAGGAACTCCGCACCCTGAGGTGTGCTGAGCACGGCGGCGACGGTCTGTCGCGTCGTGGCCTGATCCAAACCACGTTGCGATGCCGCGGCGTCGGCGATGGTGTTGGTGACCTCCGTCTTGATGCGGGTGTCCTGCAGCACCACATCGGCAAGGTCGCCGGTGCGGTCTGGGTCGAACGCACTGCGCTGCAGCAACCATCCACTGATGGCGATGCTGGCGCACACATAGGCAATACCAAAGATGAGACCAGCGAGGGTTCGACGCACGCCGCTAGTTTGGCTGATGAAGTCTCGATTGTCTCTAGGGTGATGACGGTGCCTTCGAAAGATCCGTCATTTGTTCGGATGATGCGTCGTGCGTTGGTACTGCATTGCCCGTGGTGTGGAGCGCGCCGCACGTTCATTCGTCGATGGTTGGGCAAGCGCGAACGCTGCCGAACGTGTGGCATCCGCTGGCGGCGCGAAGAGGGTTTCGAACTCGGTGCAGTCACGGTCAACACGGTGCTCACGTTCGTCGTGTTGACCGCGGCGATGACCGTCGGATTCATCGTGACATCACCCGACATTCCGGTTCTGCCGATGGTGCTGTCGCTCGTCGGTGTTGCGGTGTTGATGCCAATCGTGATCTACCCGTTCACGTTCACGATCTGGTTGGCGTTCGACCTCGCCGTGCGTCGTCCGGAGGGTGCGGAGTTGGCCGAAGCGGCGTCTGCGGTCGAGGCCGGCACCCTGGCGCGCTGAGCTGCCGACGCAGTGTCCGAGGTAATGCTTGATCGAACGACTGTTCGTAGTTACACTGCTGTTGTTCGAACACCGCCAGGCGCTCACCACGCCGAAGTAGTGGTACCCGGGAAACCGTGTCACACCCCTTCCGTATGGTGCCCGTTATCGCAATCGAGGTCGTGCAACTCGGCCTCCAACCTCTACAGACCCACATGCATCAGGCAGGAAACGGAGAACGACAGTGAGCAACAACGATCGCGAAAAGGCACTCGATGTGGCGTTGGCAGCCATCGACAAACAGTTCGGCAAAGGGTCCATCATGCGGATGGGCGAGAAGACCTCGATGGGCATCGAGTCCATTCAGACCGGGGC
>JAYTZE010000432.1:0-6442 GCA_043742385.1 Ilumatobacteraceae bacterium | reverse complement strand
CGAGAATGATGTCTCTGTAGAACTGCTTGGACGTGTCGTCGCTGAGATGGACACCGCCGTCGACACTGTTGGACAGGTGGTCGGCTACCTCCTCGGCGCGCACCTGCCAGTCGAGCACCACGACGTTGGGATGCGTCGCTGGAAGGGCTCGAATGATCTCGTTGTTGCCATCGATCCACGGCTTTGGTGCCTTGACGGTCATCACCACCACACGCGGCACATCCGCGACCTCGGCCAGCACAGCCTCGTATTGCTCCGGAGTCACGGTTCCGTTCGTGCCGAGCTGAATGACGACACCGTGCGTGAGTCGATACTTGGTCTTGGCCAGTCGCAACTGCTCGAGCTCCCAGTCCGGACCCTTCGACACCTCGGCGACGGTGGTGATGCCACGAGCGTCGAGGACGGGCTTGGCGCCGAGCATCACCGATTCACCAACCGCGAAGTACGGCTTGTCGATCAATACCGTCGTTGGCGGTGCGGTCGACGGTGGCACGGTCGTCGGTGCCGGGGCAACTGCGAGTGTCGCTGCCGGATCGACCACAACCGGCTGCGTGACCGTCGTAGCGGGTTCGACGCTCGACGTCGTCGAATCGACCGCCCGACCAGCTTCGCTATCACATTCGATCTGGCCAACGCATTGGTTGTCGGCCATGGCGATGCTGACCCCGGCGAACCCGACCAGTGCCGCGCTAACGATGCCGAATCCGGCAACACGCTGACGCCGTTTGTAGGCAGAAGCAGTGCGCGGCCGACGGTCGCCGCGCAACCATTCACCGAGGCGACCTTGCCTGATGGGGGTTTCGATGTAGCGGTAGCTGGCTTCGGTGATCGGCAACGTCACGGCCATTGCCCACAGCCATTGCGAGAGCGACATCTCGACGCCTGCCTGCCCACGAATGATCTGATAGATCGGCCAGTGGTAGAGGTACATACCGTAGCTACGTGTGCCGACGTAGTTGAACACCGGGTTGCCCAGCAACCTGCCCATCAGCGCCCGTTGGTGGGTAACGGCAGCGATCACCATCAGCGTGAACAGACCGGTGAAGAAGAAACCACCGCGGAACAACCACGGATCGAAGCGAATGCCGGTCTGGCGACCATCGCCCGACAGGGTGATGTTCCACGCCAGGAAGCCCAGCCCGGCGAGGCCGGCCAGCGCGAGCAGATCGAGTTGGCGGGCCTTGTTGCGTGCCGCGCCGCGCATCAGTGCCATCGGGCGCCAGACCATGGCGAACGCTGCGCCCATCAGCAGGCCACCGGCGCGACTGAACGAGCTGAGGTACAGCGTCTCGTTGACGTTGATGCAGCGACCGAACAGCCTCCAGTAGCCATTCATCGCCTCGGGCGCACACGTCGTGGACACGTCGCCACCGGCGAAGAGCAGCCCGACCATGAACGACACCCAGGCACTGATCCCGAACAGCCAGATCGCGACACGGGGCAGGCGTCCTCGACCGAGTCGCAGGATGCCGATCATCACCAGCGGCCAGATCAGATAGAACTGTTCCTCGACGGCGAGCGACCACAGATGGCGCAACGGCACGAATGCTTCGCCGGCGGTGTAGCCCTGCCCGACGAAGATCTGATACCAGTTGCTGCTGTAGAAGACTCCGCCGAGAAAGTCGCCGCGAGTACGGCCCTGCGGTTCACGGTTGAACAGGGCCATGTACACGGCCATCGCGCCCATCATCACCAGAACCGCTGGCAGCAACCGCCGGAAGCGGCGCAGCCAGAACTGCCCGAGGTTGACCCGACCGGTGCGTTCGTGCTCGCCGATCAACAACAGCGTGATGAGGTAGCCGCTGATGACGAAGAAGACTTCAACGCCCAAGAACCCACCGCTCAACCAGGTGTGGTTGGCGTGATAAAGCATGACGGCCACGACGGCGAAGGCACGCATGCCGTCGAGGCCCGGCAGGTACGGCACTCTGCTGAGTTGCCGTTTGGGCGCGCTGAATGATGTGGAGGCGCGCGGTGCCGTCCGTGTACTCATCGGGTCTCAAGTATCGCTGATGCAGCACTGCAGAACGTGCTCACCTGCCGAGTTGCGGTCCACCACCTCAGCTGGCAGGACTCGGATCCTGACTGCCCAAGCCGAGGTTGAGCGAGATCGTCCGCGTCGTCGCACTGCGGTTCAGCGTGTAGAAGTGCAACCCTGGCGCGCCTGCCTCGAGCAGCGCGTTGCACAGTTCGGTGGCGATCTCGGCGCCGATTCGGTTGGCTTCGACGACGTCGTCGCCGGCCTTACCGACCCGCTCGATCAGCCACGGCGGAACTTCGGTTCCCGACATGTGTGCCATCCTCGACACCTGGGCGACGTTGGTGACCGGCATGATGCCGGGGATCACCGGCTTGGTCACACCCAGGTCGGACAGTTCGTCGACCAGAGCAACATAGTGATCGACCTCGAAGAAGAACTGGGTGATCGCGAAGTCGGCGCGGGCCAGTTTGCTCGCCAAGTGCTTGCGGTCGTCTTCGCGGTCAGGAGATCGCGGATGCAGCTCGGGATGCGCCGCGACGCCGACAGAGAATCCACCGAAGTCGACAACGTCGTCGACCAGTTCGCTGGCGTGGCGATACTCGCTGACTGTCGGCACGTCGGCGTCGGCCGGCGGATCGCCGCCCAACGCGAGAATGTTCTCCACCCCCTCGGCGCGGTAGTCGATCAGGATGTCGCGAATGTCTTGGCGTGCATGCCCCTGGCATGTCAGGTGCGCCATTGGCGTGGTTTCCGTTTGACGGCGTACCCACGACACCAGGTCGCGCGTCTTGTTGCGCGTGCTGCCCCCGGCGCCATAGGTCACGCTGACGAAGTCGGGTCGCAGATCCTCGAGCTGGGCGATGGCATGGCCCAGGCTGAGCCAACCGGCTTCATTCTTCGGCGGGAAGAACTCGAACGAGAACGTTCTCCGCTCGGCGAGTAGATCCGAGATCCGGGCCATGTGCTACAAGCTTGCCACGTCAGTGGCGGAAGTGGCGCTCGCCGGTGAAGACCATGGCGAGGCCATGCTCGTCGGCGGCGGCAACGACTTCGTCGTCACGAACGCTTCCACCCGGCTGAATCACGGCTCGGATACCCGCCGCCGCCGCTGCATCGAGACCGTCGCGGAAGGGGAAGAACGCGTCGCTGGCACACACACCGCCATTCGCTCGTCCCGCTGCACGCTCGGCGGCGATGCGCGCCGAGTCGAGCCGGTTCTGCTGACCGGCGCCGATCCCGAAGGCCTGGCGACCGTTGGCGTACACGATCGCGTTGCTGCTGACGGCAGCACACACCTGCCATGCAAACCGCAGATCGACCCATTGCGTATCGGTCGGTGCGGCCGCCGTGACCACACGCCAGGTCGACTGATCGAGGTTCACCGTGTCGACCTCCTGAACCAGCAGGCCGCCGTCGATCGAGCGGATGTCGAGCGCTGCGCCGTACGGCGGCGGGCCGGCGATCACGCGCAGATTCTTCTTCTCGGCCAGCACTGCTAGCGCGTCGTGGCCGAACGAGGGGGCGACAATCACCTCCGTGAACACAGCTGCGAGGGCGTCGGCCAGCGCCGCAGGCACGGCGCGGTTGAGGGCGACGATCCCGCCGAAGGCACTGACCGGATCACACGCGTTGGCCTTGATGTAGGCGTCGGTGATGTCGTCGCTGACCGCCACGCCACACGGGTTGGCGTGCTTCACGATCACGCACGCCGGGCCATCGAAGTGCTGAACCAGACGCCATGCCGCCTCAGTGTCAAAGAGATTGAGATAGCTCATCTCCTTGCCGCCGAGTTGCACGGCGTCGTCCCACCAACTGCTGCGACCCTCGACGCGATACCGGGCACCCGATTGGTGCGGGTTCTCGCCGTAACGCAGTGACTGCGCCTTGGACAGCGACAGATGCATGGTGTCGGGGAGCACGGCGTCGTCGAACCACGCGGCGATCTGTGCGTCGTACGCGGCGATCCGCGCAAACGCATCACGCGCCAGGCGCCGTTTGGTCGCCACACTGATGGTCCCGTCGGCGCGCAGTTCGTCGAGCACGACGCCGTAGTCCGTTGGGTCGACGATGACTGCAACGAACTGGTGATTCTTCGCCGCTGCACGAACCATCGCCGGGCCACCGATGTCGATCAACTCGATGCTGGGGTCACTGGCGAACGGGTACAGATTGCACACCACCAAATCGATGGGCTCGATCCCGTACTCCAACATGTCGGCACGGTGTGACTCCTTGGTCGGGTCCGCGAGCAACCCGCCGTGGATCTTGGGATGCAGGGTGACCACACGATGGTCGAGGATGGCCGGCACCCCCGTGAGTTCGGCGAGATCGGTCACGGGAATACCTGCCGCAGAGATCGCTTTGGCAGTCCCGCCGCTGCTGACGACTCGCCAACCGAGCTGATGGAGCCCGTCCGCAAACTCGACGATTCCGGTCTTGTCGTACACGGAGAGCAATGCTGTCGGCATGGCCCGACAGTAGGTGACAGGGGGTATTGCACGATTGGAGCCTTTACAAGGTGTACGGTGCGCCGGGGCTGAGTTCGTTTCTTTACCTGGAGGCAGATGTGGATCTGAGCAAGTTCAAGACATCCGACTGGATGAAGGTCGGTGGGGCCATTGGCTTCCTCATCTTCGGATTCTTCAAATGGATTACCGTCGAGGGGCCCGCCGGTTTCGGCTCGGCGAGCGCTGGCAACGTCTTCGACTTCTTCTGGACGGGCACCCTTCCGTGGATCCTCATCATTGCCACGGGAGTCATCACCTTCCTGCTCGTCACCGGGACGATGAAGGCCGGGTCTTTGCCATGGCCGCTCATCATGCTGGCCGCGACTGGACTGGCAGTTCTGCTCCTGCTGATTCGTCTCCTCTTCAACCCGCTAGAGGGTTCTGACGCCATCGAGTCGTTGGGTGGAAGTGTGGGCCGCGGCATCGGCATGATCCTGTCGGTCATCGCCGGCCTGGTCGCCTTCGCCGGCGCCTTCATGGGCTTCAAGGAATCGGGTGGCGATCTCAACGATCTGAAGGACATGAACAAGATCAAGGGCGCCTTCCAGGGTGCCGGCGATTCTGCACCGCCGCCTCCGCCCCCCGGGATGACCCCGCCTCCTCCCCCGCCGCCACCGGCCTGATCGATTCCACATTCGAAAGAGCCCCGCCGCCCGGCGGGGCTCTTTCGCGTCACCGGTCGGTTAGAGCTTGGCGAGGATCTCGGCCATGAGGTCGCCGGCCTCCGTGGGGTTGAGACCGATGTACACACCTGCGGCGCGCAGCGCGTCCATCTTGCCCTGGGCGGTGCCCTTGCCACCGCTGACGATTGCACCGGCGTGGCCCATCTTCTTGCCGGCAGGGGCAGTGACGCCGGCGATGTAGGCGCTCATTGGTTTGGTGACCGACGACTCGATGAATGCGGCGGCCTCTTCTTCGGCCGAGCCACCTATCTCGCCGATGAGGATGATCGCGTGCGTTTCCGGGTCGGCCTGGAACTCGCTGAGGCAATCGATGAAGTTGGTGCCAGGCACCGGATCACCACCGATCCCGACACAGGTCGACACTCCGATGCCACGCTGCTTCAACTCGTACAGCGCCTGATACGTCAGGGTTCCTGATCGCGACACGATGCCGACGTTGGGGCCGGCCGCCGTGGGCAGTTGAGCGATCTCGCCGGCTGTGATGCCGATGTTGCACTTTCCGGGGCTGATGATGCCGGGACAGTTTGGCCCGAGCAGACGGGTGTTGGGATAGTCGCGCACCAGTGTGTTGAACACCTTGGCCTCGTCCTGGGCGGGGATTCCTTCGGTGATACACACCACGAACCCGATGCCTGCGGCAGCCGCCTCGAGGATGGCCGCCGAAGCGGCCTTCGGTGGCACGGCGATGAACGACGCGGTTGCGCCGGTAGCAGCGACCGCCTCAGCGACAGTGTTGTAGATCGCGACGCCCTCTACATCTTGGCCGCCCTTGCCGGGCGTGACGCCACCGACGATCTGGGTGCCGTACGCCTTGTTGCGCAGACCGTGGTACTTGCCCTGGCCCCCGGTGAGGCCTTGCACGATCACTTTTGTATCGGCGTTGACGAAGATGGCCATGTCAGACCGCCGTTCCGTTGGACAGTGCGACGGCGGCGCGAGCCGCCTCGAGCATGGTTGGTTTCGAAGTGAGCTTCGATTCGGGGATGCCTGCATTGGCCAGGATCTGGCGACCCTCCTCGGCATTCGTGCCGTCGAGTCGGATCACGATCGGAGCCCTCAACTCGACCCGCCGTAGCGCCTCGACGATCCCGTTGGCCACTTCCTCGCCGCGGGTGATGCCACCGAAGATATTGATCAAGATGCTCTTCACCTTCTGGTCGAAGTTGATCACCTCCAACGCCGCCGTCATCATGTCGGCGTTGGCGCCGCCGCCGATGTCGAGGAAGTTGGCGGCGCTGCCGCCGACCTGATTGACGACGTCGAGGGTGCTC